>CAZTLD010000018.1:0-11787 GCA_964614395.1 uncultured Zetaproteobacteria bacterium | reverse complement strand
AGCGATCGGTATCCAGGCTTTCCCAGTCCAGCCGCCAGGCTTCGATCGCGGCGCGCACGCTTGCGGCGAGCTCCGTCTGGCGCGGCGAATCGTCAAAGGCGAGGTCGTTGCCGATGATCACCCAGCTTCGGCCGGGCGCGATCCACTGGGCGAGCTTCTCCAGCCGATCGTTCGGCACCGAGAAGCATCCGCGCGTGTCCGCCGGCGGGCGGCGCTTGGCGTGGCGCGGATAGCCGTGCAGCCAGATGCCGTGCCCGTTTCTGCGATGCAGCCGATCGTAGGCGTTCGGGTAGTCGATCGGAAACACCACGGGCCCGTAGCGGTCGAACAGCTTGGGGTCGCGCACCGCGCCCAAGAACCGATACACGCCCTCGGGCGTGCGCCCGTCGCCCTCGCGCGTCTTCGGGCCGGGCTTCGCGCCGGTGACGACGTATTCGTCCGCGACGCGCACGAGCTTCCCTTGATGCCGCACGAACACGAACAGCCGCGCGCGCGCCTTGTCCACGAGGAAGACGCTCGCCCCCTCGGGCAGCGCGAGCACGTCCACCGGCTCGCCGAGCACGCCGTCGGCGGCATCCAGGAGTCTCGCCACCTTCGCCTCGGCCTCGGCAAGCCCTGCGGAAAGGTCGGCCTCGGCCAGTTGCACGCGCTTCGGCACGAGCGGCTTCAAGTAGTCCCCGGCCGCCTCGGCGGCCGCCAGCGCCTTGCGCCGGTGCGCCTCGGCCGCGATCACGGCGGCCAGCGGATCCTTCGCGGCCAGCGGCTCGGCGAGGCGAATGGCCCGATCGAGATCCCCCAGCTCCAGCGCCGCCGCGGCGAGCAGCACGGTGCGCTCTTCCTTCGGCAGCATCTCCGCCGGCCCCTCGCCCCGTTCGAGCAGTGCCGAAGCCCGCTTCCAGCTTGCCCGATCCAGCTCCGGCACCGCAGCAACGCCGGAGGCGAGCGCGCCGACCAAAAGCGCGCTAATCCAACACGCGTTCAGCCACGATCTGCCAGCCATGGGGTCCCTTGCTCCACTCCAGCTCCTTGCGCGTGCGATCCTTGTAGGTATCGGAGCGGTAATGCTGCACGAAGCGCGCGACGATCCGATCGCCGCGCCGGAAAAGCTCAAGCTTTTCGATCCGCACCCGGATGCGGCGCTTGCCGAGGATCACGCGCGTCTTGTAGCGGCGCCAGGCCTCGTGATCGGCGAATCCCGATGGCGCAAACCCGGGCGCATACATCGCAAAGTATCCCTCAAGATCCCGCGCCTCCCAGGCCGTGCGCCAGCGCTCGATCGCCGCGCGCACTTCCGCATACGGATCTTCGGGCTGTGCGGGCTTGGTCGGCCGCGCCTTCGCCTGCGCATAGGCATCCGCTGCGGGCGGGAGGCTCGACTGCGCATAGCCGTCCACCGCTGGTTGCGCATATCGGTCCGCCGCCGCAGCGGAGGCGCGCGCCTTAGCGATGCGCATCGGCGGAAGTTTCCCCAGCAACTCGTGCACCTTCTCCGCCCACTGCTGCGCCTCTGCGCCGGCGCCGGTTTCGGCCGCGCGCGCCAGCGCCTCTTCGGCGAGCTTCAAGTACACGATCGCGAGGTTGCGCCAGATCACCGGATCGTCCGGCGCCAGATCCGCGGCGTGCGCGAGCGCATCGGCCGCTGCGCGCGCGTCCCCGAGCTCGTTGTAGATCACGGCGAGGTTGTTGTAGGGCTCCGGCCGCCCGCCCAGCAGCTCCGCCGCCCGCCGGAAGGCCTCGATCGCGTCAAAGAAGCGCCGGGCCTCGGCCGCCTCCACGCCCCGACGGAACCAGTCGCGGCCGTCGTCGGCCGCCGCCGGCCACACCCCCGCGCAGGCGAGCATGCAGGCCCACACGATGCGCCTCACCGCCGCCACACCTCCGCAGCCAGCGCCCCGCCGGAGAGCACGAGCTTCATTGCGTCGTCAATGGAGATCGGAAGCGGCTCAAGCAGCTCAGGCGCCACGAACATGAGCCACCCCGTGGTCGGCACCGGCGTGGAAGGCACGAACACCGCGGCAAGCTTGTGGCCGCCCGCGGCGCGCGCGTAGCCGGTGATGAAGCCGATCACGCGCGTGTCGCGGCTTGGGAACGGCACGAGCACCACCTGCTGAAACGCTTCGGCGTCCTCGTGCAGCACCGCGGACAAAAGCTGGCGCGTGGCGCGGTGCAGCGTGTTCACGATCGGGATGCGCTCGGCGATGCGGTCGATCGTGCGCATCACGCGCGCGCCCAAAAGCCTCGTCGTGAGCGCGCCCACGCCCAGAATCGCCACCAGCGCCATCAGCACGCCGAAAAGCGGGGCCTCCGGCTCCAGCGCCGGCGGAAGCTGCAAGGCCTCCGGCAGCAGCCCCACCAAAGTGTTCCCCAACCGCAAAAGCCAGCGCACCAAGACCACGACCAGAAACAGCGGCAGCAGCGCCAACACGCCTGCAAGAAACCAGCGCCGCAGCCGCAAGAAAAAAGGCCTAGCGCGCATGGCTCGCCAACGCATAGGCCCCGGGATGCAGGGCCTCGGTGATCGCAACGAGCGGCGCTTCCGCCAGCGCCCGGCGCAGGAAGGCCAGCGTTGCCGAATGCGGATGCGCGATCACGACGCACAGCGCCTTCTCGGCGCAGCGAAGCGCCTCCGCCCACTGGCGCTTGATCGCGGCGGGGCGCGGGTCGTGGTCGAGAAACAGCGTGCGCTGCGCCCACGGCACGCCCGCTTCCGCAGCGGCATCCGCGGCCACGGAGCGGGGGCTGGTGAGCGAATCCACGAAAAACAGACGCCTTCCGGCGATGCCGCGCATCAGCGCCCGCATCGGCGCCCAGCGCTCGGTGAGCGCCGAGCCCATGTGGTTGTTCACCCCTTGCGCTTCCGGCACCACGGCGAGCGCCCGCGCAAGCTTCTCCGCAATCGCCGCATCATCATCGGCAAGCGTGAGAAAAAAACCGTCCATGCGCGCGCGGTATTTGGCCACCTTCGGCTCCATCGGCAAGTGCAGCATCACGATCTTGCCGGCCGCAGCAAGCGTTCGGGCGGCAAAGCGCGCCTGCGGCGCGTCGGGAAGCACCGAAGCCGCAAAACGGCCGGGAAGCTCCGCCACCGCGATCGCCTCGCGGCGGTTGTTGCCCAGATCGTCCACGATGAGCGCAATCCCGGTGCGCGGCGCGCGCGCCGGCATTCCTTGCCGCGGCGCTTCCTCAAACGCCTCAAACGGAGGCGGAGCAGGCGCAGGCGCTGGCTCGGGGAGGGAAGGCGCAGAGGGTGCGGCGCTGCGCGGCGGAGGCACCCGCAAGAGCAGCATCACCAACACCACCCCGACGAGAAGCCCGATGCCGGCGGCGAGCCACGGCGGAAACGGTCGCATCGACTAGCGGTGCGCGAGCAGCGCGTTCAGGCCCTTGAGCAGATCGCGCGCCCGCTGTAGCTGGACGTCGCGCTCCAGCCTTTGCGCCATCGCTTCGCTCGGGCCGGGCAGCTCCTCTTGGGCCTGCTTTCGCCGGCGCACCTCAAGGTGCCGCTTGAGGTCCCGCTCCAGCACCCGGAAGCCCTTTTTCTTCTTCTTCGTCTCCACCTCGACCTGTTCGACGAACACGTCCGGCGTGATGCCCTCGGCCTGGATCGAGCGGCCGCTGGGCGTGTAATAGAGGGCGGTGGTGAGCTTCACCGCCGAGCCGTCCGGAAGCGGCACCACCGTCTGCACCGAGCCCTTGCCGAAGCTCTTCTCGCCCATGATCACGGCGCGGTGGTTGTCCTGCAGGCAGCCGGAGACGATCTCCGAGGCCGAGGCCGTGCCCTGATTGATCAGCACGACGATCGGCGCGCCGTTCAAAACGTCTCCGGGCTTGGCGCGGAAACTGCGGCTTGGGCCCACGCGCGACTTGGTGCTGACGATCACCCCTTCGTTCAAGAACAGATCGCACACATCAACCGCCGCGTCCAACAGGCCGCCAGGGTTGTCGCGCAAATCCAGCACCGCGCCGAAAAGCTTTCCGTGCGCCTTCGCGCGCAGTTCCTCCACCTTCTCTTTGAGATTCTGCGCGGTGCGCTCCTGAAACTGCGTAATCCTCAGATAGGCGAAGCCCGGCGCCACGAAGTCGCCCTTCACCGACTTGATGCGGATCACCGCGCGCGTGATCTCAAACTCAAGCGGCGCATCCTCCCCCTCGCGCAGCACGGTGAGCTTCACCTTCGTGCCCGGCTTGCCGCGCATGCGCTTGACCGCCTCGGAAAGCGACATGTCCGCGGTGATTTCGTCGTCGATCTTGATGATCAAATCGCCCGCCTTGAGGCCGGCGCGCCAGGCGGGCGTGTCCTCGATCGGCGCGACGATCCGGATGCCGCCGTCGCCCTTCGTGATCTCAATGCCGACCCCGCCGAACTCGCCCTTCGTGTCGATCTGCATCTCTTTGAACTGCTCGCGCGTCAGATACGCCGAGTGCGGATCAAGATGCGTAAGCATCCCCTCCAGCGCCCCGTTGATCAGCTCTTCGTCCGAGACCTCTTTCACATACGAGCTTTTGATCAGCGCCATCACGCGCGCCAGCTTCTCAAGCTGCGCGTAATCGGGCGCGGTGCGCGCCGCGTGCGCGCTCGGCCAACTGATCCAGGCCGCCGCCGCCATCAGCAACCACGCCGCCACCAGCAAAGCCTTCCGCATCGCCTCACCCCTTCATCGGCTGGCCAGCCACGAAAGCGGATCCACCGGCTTTCGTCGCAGCCGCAGCCCGAAATATAACCGCAAATCGGAAACCAATCCCGTGCTGCCCGCCTCGGCGATCGGCTCGCCCTGCTCCACCCAGTCCCCGCGGCGGACGAGCAGCGCATCATTATGGGCGTAAACGCTCATGAGGCCATGCCCGTGATCGATCACGACGACGAGCCCCATACCGGCCAGCCAATCCGCATAACGCACCTGCCCCGCCGCAGCCGCGCGCACGGTGCGATCGCGCGCCGGCGCAATCCAAATGCCGTCGAGCGGTCTATTGAACGGCGGCACCCGTTCGCCGAAGCGGCGCACAACGCGCCCCTGAAGCGGCCAGACGAGCGCCCCGCGCTTTGGGGGCGTAAGCTCCACCACCGCCGCCTCGCCGAGCGCCGCAATCGCCTCCTCAAGCTGCGCCAGCGCCCGCTCCACCGCCTTCCGCCGCGCCCTCACATGCGCCACCTTGCGGCGGAGCTGCGCCACAGCCTTGCGCTTGCGCGCGACAAGTCGCTGCCAGCGCCGGTAGGCCTTGCGCCGCTCGGCGAGCACCCGGCGGTGGCGCTCCGCCGCCTCTTTGTATTGGGCTTCGGCTTTCGCGAGCGCCTCGTGCGCCTTTTGCCAACGCTCGTATTCCTCGCGCAGCCACGCCGCGACGCGACCGGCAAGCCAGGCGCGGTGCAGTCCGCGCGTCGGATCCTGTTTCAGCCACACCGCCGGCGAAAGCTCGGCCTGATGCCGCCAGAAGGCTTGCGCAAGCCAGGCAAGCTCGGCCTCCGCCCGGCGCAGGCGCTTTTGCGCCTGCGCGCGCTCTTGCCGGGCCTTGGCGAGCCTCCGTTCGGCCTCGGCAAGCTCCTTTTTCGCGCGCCGCAGCGCCCGCAGGGCAGCTAGGCGCTCCTTGTCCAGGCGCTCGACCTCCGCAAGCAATGCGTTGAGTTGATCAACGAACCGCGCCTCCTCGGCGGCGAGCGCGGCCTGCTCCCGCTTGAGCTTGACGAGCTTGTCCGGCTCGGCGGCTGCGGCTGTGAGCGCGCAGCCCAGTCCCAGCACCCACCACCACGCCCTCATGCGCCGCGATGATACGGATGCCCGCAGAGGATCGCCGCCGCGCGAAACCACTGCTCCACCGCGATCAGCCGCGCCAATCGGTGCGGCAAGGTCAGCCGAGACAGGCTCCAGACCTCGGCCGCGCGCGCGAAAAGCTCGGGATCGGCGCCGTCGGGGCCTGCGATCGCCATCCGCCAGCTTTTGCGCGCGCCAAGCTTCTTGGCCCAGTCTTCGCTTGAAAGCATCTCCCCCCGGCGATCCAAAAGCACGAACGGGGCGTTCCCGAGCGCGGCAAGAAGCCTTCTTGCCTCTTCGCGCATGCGCGCCTGAGGGGTTTTCGCCCGCGAAAGTGCAAGCTCCCGCACCTCGATCGCGATCATCGCGCGCGCCTTGCGGCGCATCGCCTCCTCCCACGCCGCAAGCGCCGGATCCAGCGCGCCTACGGCGAAGATGAGGACGCGGTATCGGATGCGAGATCCTCCGGCGAGCCCCAAAGGCGCTCGAGTTGAAACGTATCGCGCACCTCGGGAAGGAAGATGTGCACGACGAGATCGCCCAGATCCACGAGCACCCACTCCAGCGCCGCCAGCCCCTCCACGCGCGCGCGCAAGCCCAGGCGCTCCGCCGCCTCAATCGCCGCATCGGCGAGCGCCTTCACGTGCCGCTTGCTCGTGCCGGAGGCGATGATGAAGCGGTCGGCGAAGTCGCAGCGCCCGCGCACCTCGATGATCAGCACCCGCTCGCCCTTCTTGTCGTCCAGCGCGCGGAACACCGCCTCGGTCAGCCGCTCAAGCTCGTTCATGCCGCCTCCTTTCGTCGCCACGCCCGCCAGACATCCTCGCGCACCGCCGCCGGAATCCAACCCAGCGCCGACGGATCCCCGCGCGCAAGCTGCGCCCGCAGCGCCGTGGACGAGACCGCCGGCGGCGCCGGTGCCAGCGCATAGGTGCCGGGCTGAGGCGCGCGCGCGAGCGCCGCGAGATTCCGGCGCACCAGCCCATGGTCGCTTGCGATCGTGACGCCCACGCGCGCGAACACGAGAAACGCCGCAAAACTCGCATGCTCCGGCCAGCGCACCCACTGGGGAAGCGCGGCGAACTCGTCCGCGCCGACCGCGAGCACCCAGCGCACGCCAGGGTAGCGCTCAGCGAGCATCGTGAGCGTTTCGATCGTCGGCGTGGGCTTGCGGCGCTCCACCTCCCAGCGCAGAAGCCGCGCCCGCGGGATCGTGCGGATCATCGCCGCCGCCCAGCGCGCACGCCGCTCGGGGTCGGCGATGCCCTCCACGCGCCGGTGCGCCGGAATGCCCGCCGGCACGACCCACACCTCGTCGAACCAGCGGGCGCAAAAGCGGATCATCGCGCGGTGCGCCAGATGCGGCGGATCGAACACGCCGCCCACCAGCGCCACGCGCACTATTCGCGCACCTCGCCGTGCCCGAGCACGATCCACTTCTCGGTGGTCAGCCCCTCCAGGCCCACGGGGCCGCGCGCGTGCAATCGGTCCGTGGAGATGCCGATCTCCGCGCCCAAGCCATACTCAAAGCCGTCCGCGAAGCGGGTGCTTGCGTTCCACATCACCGACGACGAGTCCACCTCGCGCAGAAAGCGCATGCCGGCCTCGTAGTCGTTCGTGACGATCGCGTCCGTATGCCCCGAGCCGTAGCGCGCGATGTGCTCAATCGCCGCATCGAGCGACTCCACGACGCGCACCGCAAGGATCAGCGCCAGATACTCGGCGCGCCAGTCGTCTTCGGTCGCCTCCTTCACCGGCAGATCCGGCACGAGCCGGCGCGTGGTCTCGCATCCCCGAAGCTCCACGCCGCGCTTGTGCAGCTCGCGCAGGATCGCCGGAACGGCGCGCGGCGCGATCTCCTCGTGCACGAGCAGCGTCTCCATCGCGTTGCACACGCCCGGCCGCTGCACCTTCGCGTTGACGGCGATCCTCACCGCCATCTCCAGATCCGCCGCGCGGTCCACATAGACGTGGCACACGCCGTCCAGATGCTTGATCACCGGAATGCGCGATTCCGCCGCCACGCGCTCGATCAGCCCCCGCCCGCCGCGCGGGATGATCACGTCAATCCAGCGCTCGGCGCGCAGCATCTCGCCGACGAACGCGCGATCCGTGGTCGGCGCGGTCTGCACCGCGTCCTCGTCCAGCCCCGCCTCTTGGAGCGCCGCGCGGATCTCGTCCACGATCGCCGCGTTCGAACGGGCGGCCTCCGAGCCGCCGCGCAGGATCACCGCGTTGCCGGACTTGACGCACAATCCCGCCGCATCGGCCGAGACATTCGGGCGCGACTCGAAGATCACGCCGATCACGCCCAGCGGCACGCGCATCTTGCCCACGCGGATGCCGCTCGGGCGCACGCGCATCTCGCGGATTGCGCCCACCGGATCGGGCAGCTCCGCGATCTGGCGAAGCCCCTCGGCCATCGCCTCGATCCGCGCATCGGTCAAAAGCAGCCGATCCAGCATCGCTTCGGAAAGCCCCGCCGCCTTGGCCGCCTCCATGTCCTCGGCGTTCGCGGCCTGGATCTTCGCGCGCGCCTTCAGGATCCGCTCGGCGGCGCGCATGAGCGCCTCGTTCTTCGCGCGCGTCGGCGCCTGCGCGAGCATCCGCGCCGCGCGGCGCGCGTTGGCCCCGATCGCATCCATCGTCGCCTTCATTCCGCCTCCTTGAGCAGCACCAGATTATCGCGATGCACCAAGCTTGAGAAATCGGCATAGCCCAGCACCTCGGCGATCCTGCGGCTGGGAAGCCCGATGATGCGGCGCGCCTCTTCCGCGTTGTAGTTGACAAGCCCTCTTGCGACGACGCGCCCGTCGTGCACGATCTCCACGCACTCGCCCTTGTCGAACACGCCCTCCACGGCCCGCACCCCCACCGGCAGAAGGCTTGCGCCGCGCTCGGCGATCGCGCGCCACGCGCCCGCGTCGATGACGAGCCGCCCGCGCGGCTGCAGCACATGCGCGATCCAGTGCTTGCGCCGCGCCTGCCGGTCCACGTGCGCGGGGAAGAAGGTGCCCACATCTTCGCCGGCGAATAGCGCGCGCAGCCGCTTGGGGTCGCGCCCGTCCACGATCGCCATCGCCACGCCGCCCGTGGTTGCGATGCGCGCCGCCTCCAGCTTGCTGCGCATCCCGCCGGTCGCAAAGCGCTCGCCCGCGCCGCCGGCCGCGCGCAGCAACTCCGGCGTGATTCGGGGCACCTCGCCGATCCTGCGCGCATTCGGCTCGCGGCGCGGATCGGCGGAAAACAGCCCGTCCACGTCGGTGAGCAGCACCACGAGGTCCGCATCCACCAAAAGTCCCGTGAGCGCCGCCAGCCGATCGTTGTCGCCAAACTTGATCTCCTCCACGACCACGGTGTCGTTTTCGTTCACGATCGGCACCACGCCGATCGAAAACAGCGTGGAGGCGGTGGCGGCGGCGTTGAGCCAGCGCCGACGATGGCGAAGGTCGTCCTTCGTGATCAGCATCTGCGCCACCTTCCGCCCCAGCGGCGCGAAGCTTTCCGCCCACGCGCGCATCAGGTGCGGCTGGCCGACCGCGGCGGCGGCCTGCTTTTCGTGCACGGCAAGCTCCCCCGGCCGCCAGCCAAGCTTCCGGCAGCCGAGCGCGACCGCGCCGGAGGAAACGATCACGACCTCGCGCCCCTCCTGCATCAGCCGCGCCGCTTCCTCGGCCAGCGCGCTCATGCGCGCGCGGTTCACGCCCTCGGGCGCGGCAAGCAGCGCCGAGCCGATCTTCAGCACCACGCGGCGGGCGCGGGCCAGCGCGGAGCGCGCGGCGATCATTGCGCCTCCAGCGCGCGAAGGCGCGCCATGATCGCATGCACCAAGGGGCGCACCCCCTCGCCGGTGGCCGCGGAAATGAAGTGCGCCTCAAGCCCCGCGGCCTCCGCGGCGCGGCGCGCGGCCACAAGCTGCTCAGGGGTCGCCGCATCGATCTTGTTCACGGCCAGAATCCGCGGGCGCCGATCCAGCCGCGCCGGATGCTGCGCAAGCTCTTGTTCCACCTCGCGGATCTGCGCCTGAACCGGCTTGTTCGGATCGGCGGCATCCACCACATGCACCAAAAGCCGCGTGCGCTCGATGTGGCGCAGGAAGCGATCGCCGAGGCCCCGCCCGGCGTGCGCGCCCTCGATCAGCCCGGGGATGTCCGCAATCACGAAGCTTTCGCCCGGGGAGACCTCCACCACGCCGAGGCTTGGCGCAAGCGTCGTGAACGGATAGTCGGCCACTTTGGGGCGCGCGTTGGACACCGCGGCCACGAGCGTGGACTTGCCCGCGTTCGGTAGCCCCACCACGCCCACATCGGCCATCAGCTTCAGCTCCAGCCGCAGCCGACGGCGCTCGCCCGGCTCGCCGGGTTCCGCGATGCGCGGCGCGCGGTTCGTGCTGGACTTGAAGTGCGCGTTGCCGCGGCCGCCGCGGCCGCCGCGCGCGACGATCACCCGCTTGCCCTCGGCGTTGAGATCCGCAAGCCGCAAGCCGGTTTCGGCATCATAGACGATCGTGCCCACCGGCACCTCGATCACGACATCGCGCCCCGCGCGCCCGTGCCGGCATCCGCCCTCGCCCGGGCGGCCGTTTTCGGCGCGCACGATCTTCCGCAGGTGCAGCTCATACAGCGTATGGCGGCGGGTGCTCGCGACCAGCACGACATTGCCGCCGCGGCCGCCGTCGCCGCCGTCCGGCCCGCCCTTCGGCACGAACTTCTCGCGCCGGAACGAGACGCATCCCCGGCCGCCGTCGCCGCCGATCGCCTCGATCTCAACCTCGTCGATGAACCGCATGGCCTAAATGAAAAAGGGGGCGCACCCGCCCCCAGATCGCGCCGGCGCGCCAGCCCTTATTGCGGACGCACGCGCACGTGCTTGCGCCCCCGGCGCTCGTAATACTCCACTTGCCCGTCCACGAGCGCAAAGAGCGTGAAGTCCCGCCCCATGCCGACGTTCTCGCCCGGGCGGATCTTCGAGCCGCGCTGGCGCACGAGGATGTTGCCCGCGCGCACGAACTCGCCCGCATACTTCTTGATGCCCAGCCTTTTGGCGTGCGAATCGCGCCCGTTGCGCGTCGAACCGCCAGCCTTTTTGTGCGCCATCGCCGCCTCCTAAGCCTCGATGCCGATGATCTCAAGCTCGGTGAACCACTGCCGATGCCCGCGCGTGCGGCGGTAGTTCTTGCGCCGCTTGCGCTTGAACACGATGATCTTGCGCCCCTTCGCGTGCCGGCGCACCCGCGCGCGCACCTTCGCGCCCGCAGCCTCGTCGCCGACGCGCAAAGCGCCCTCGCCGCCGACGGCCAGCGCCGAAAGCTCGATCTCCGCGCCCGGCTCGGCGTCCAGCTTCTCCACGCGCAGCACGTCGCCCGCGCGCACGCGATACTGCTTGCCGCCTGTGGCTATGACCGCATACATTTAGTTCTCCCCTTCCGGCTTGATCCCGTAGCGCCGATAGAAGCGCTCCACGCGCCCCTCGGTGTCCACGATCTTCTGCTTGCCGGTGAAGAACGGATGGCAAGCCGAACACACTTCCACATGAATGTCGCCCTTCGTGGAGCGCGTCTCAAAGGTGTTGCCGCACGAGCAACGCACCACGGCCTTTTTGTATTCCGGATGAATCCCTGGCTTCACCGCTCGCTCCTTGCCTGCCTGGCGAAATGGGCGCGTAAATATAGCGCCGCGCCCGCGCGCCGCAAGCGTCATTCGCGCTCTTGCGGCGGGTAAAGCGGCACGATCTCGGCTCGCGGAATGCGCTTTTTCAATATCGGATCGCGCCGCGCGGCGGCCAGAATCTTTTCCAACACATCGGGCCGCGCCGCGCCCACGATGCGCAGCCAGCGCACGAACGCCCGCGCCAAGTCCGCCTCGCTGCGCACGCAGGAAAGGTCTATCCCCAGCCTTTGGAAGCTTGCGATCTCCTCGCGCGTGAACCGAATCCGATCCCCAAGCCGAAGCATCGCCCCGAAGCTAAGGCCTCTTGGCGCGCCGGCAAGCCGAGGCTGCGGCGTCCGTGTTGACGCAGCCCAAAGGATGGGCCAACATGG
>CAZTLD010000017.1:0-12548 GCA_964614395.1 uncultured Zetaproteobacteria bacterium | reverse complement strand
GACGAAGCCGCGCGCGAGGTGGAGCGCGCGGCGAAAATGGTGCGCGCGCTTTTGAACTATGCGGGCGCCACGGTGACGCGGCGGCGGCATGTGCGGCTTGCGGACGTGGTGCGCGAAGCGCTGGCGGAGATGGGAGATGCCGCTTCCGCGCGGCCCATGCAACTTGCGCTGGACGATCGCGTCTGCGCCGAGCTGGATCCGCGCATGGCGCGCGAGGCGGTGCGGCATGTGCTGGAAAACGCGCTGCAGTTCACGCCCGCGCGCGGCGTGGTCTTGGTCGTCGTGGACGGGCAAGCGCCCGAGGGTGAGCGCATCATTGGCCAAACCGCACAGCCGCGTGCATGGGCGACGGTGCGCGTGCGCGATCAAGGTCCGGGCTTTGATCCCGAGACGCTCCGATACGCAGCCGATCCGTTCTTCACCCGCCGCGCTGAGCGCGCGGGGCTGGGGCTTGCGGCCGCAGCAGGCGTGATGCGCATGCACCGCGGCGTGCTTGCCGTGCGCAACCTGCTGCGAGGCGCTGAGGTGTCGCTCGGGTTTCCGGCCTGTCCGGAGGCAGAGCATCTTCCCTCCGGGCCTTCGGCGCGCTAGAGTTCGCATCCCTTCGGGGCCGTAGCTCAGTTGGGAGAGCGCAGCATTCGCATTGCTGAGGTCAGGGGTTCGAATCCCCTCGGCTCCACCAGTTTGAAGCCCCCGTGCGGGGCTTTTTTGCTATCAGGCCGCAAGGTCCTCGATCGCGAGCCCCAGCGCCAGCGCAGCACCAATCCAGTGCGCGCGCAAGAAAAACGCAAAGCCCCATCCCTCGCCGCGCGCAAGAAGCGTGCGCAAAAGCCATGCCGCAGTCCCCACCGATGCGCACCAGCCAAGCCACGCCCAAGGCCCAACGCCCAGGCGCAAAAGCGCCGCAGCCCAAAGCGCGTGCGCGGCCAGCTGAAACGCCGCAATCGCCCCAAGCGCCTGCGCGCCGAACGCGCGGGCGCTGGAGCGCACGCCGATCTTTTCGTCGTCGGCGCGGTCGGCCAACGCATAGGCGGTGTCGTAGGCCATCGTCCAGCACAGATTCGCGGCGAGAAGCAGCCACGGCTCCGGCGCGCTCAGCGCCCCGCCTTCCGCCGCCCAGGCCATCAGCCCTCCCCAGCCGAACGCGATCCCAAGCACGAGCTGCGGATAATCCCACCAGCGCTTCGTGAACGGATAGATCGCGGCCAGCGCCGCCGCCGGCACCGCAAGCCACAGCACTCTTTTCGGCAACATCAGCGCGATCGCAAGCGCCACGAGCAGCAAAAGCGCAAAGCCGACGATCGCCGCAGCAGGTGCGATTTCGCCTGCGGCGATCGGGCGCGTGCGCGTGCGCGCGACATGCGGATCGAAGCCGCGGTCGGCGAAGTCGTTGATCACGCAGCCGGCCGAGCGCATCACGAACACGCCGAGCGTGAACAACGCGAAGTGCCGCCAGGAAAAGCGCCCCGGCGCGGCGAATAGCCCGATCCAGGTCGGCCAAAGCAAAAGCCAATAGCCCACTGGCCGGTCCACGCGCATCAGCCGCAGCCATGCGCCCGGCGTGCCGATCGGAGAAAGGCTAAGCCTGCGCATCGCCCGCCAACGCTAGCCAAAACTGGGGCGTGAACACCTCGACGACGAGCGCGCGCATTTCATCGTTGCCCGCGAGCAACGATGCGCGCGCCCAGCAGCCCCGCCAATCCCCGTGCGGGATGCGCGCAAGCCGCATCGCCAACCGCTGCGGGCGCACGCCGAGGATGCCTTCCAGCGTCTCAGCAAGCGGCCGATGGCCAAGCCGGGCCAGCACCTGCGCAGGCCATGCGCGCGCGGGCAGCACCGATTCGGCGGCGATGAGTGTCTCGCCCCGCTGCACGAAGCGCACGCGCCGCCGCCACGCGGGTTCGCCCGCGGGCAACCCGAGCCAGCGGGCCTCGTCCGCGCCCAGCGCCCCCATGCCTTGGTGCTCCAGCGCAAGCTCAAGGCGCAAGCCGAAGCGCGTGGTGAGAAGCCGGGTGAGCATCCCGCGATGCGTGAGCACCGTGCGCCGCGCCGCGTTCTCGTGGATGAGGGCTTCTTCCGGCGCGCGCCAATCGAGCGCGTCCATCGTGCCGAAAAACATCGGGTTGAGGCTGGAGCTCGGTCTTGGAAGTGCAACCTTGCCGAAACGCGCGCGCGAAGGCGGAATCGCGCCATGCGCGTGCGCCTGTTCGTTCCGGAGCCGATCCGCGAGGGCAAGCCTCTCGACCTTAGCGCGCAGCAAGCGCACTACCTTGCGCGCGTTTTGCGGCTGCGGCCGGAAAGCCGTGTGGTGGTGTTCGACGGAACCGGCGGCGAGTGGGAGGCGGTGCTTGCTTCCGTTTCGCCTCACAAGGCCCAGGCGCTTCCGGTGCGGTTTTGCGCCGTGGATCGGGAGCCGCGGGTGCGGCTGGTGCTGCTTCAGGCGCTCGTCAAGGGCGAAAAGGCGGACTGGATCGTCCAGAAAGCCACGGAAATCGGGGCGGCGGCGGTGGTGTTCTTTCCGGCTGCGCGTTCAGTGGCACGATGGAAGCAGGCACGCGTGCCCCACAAGATCGAAAGGCTTGAACGCATCGCGATCGAAGCTGCCGAGCAAAGCGGGCGCACGCGCGTGCCGACGGTTGCGTTCGCCGAGGCGCTGGAGGCGTTGCCCGCGCTGGAGGCGGGCTTTGTGCTTGATCCTTCCGGGGTGCTTCCGCAGGCGCTGCGCGCGCATTGGGCTCAGGCAAGCGAGGTGGGCCTGGCGGTAGGCCCCGAGGGGGGCTTCACCGAGGAAGAACTTGCGCGTTTGCGGGCGCGCGGGTTCCAGCCTATGCGGCTGGGTGCGCGCATCCTGCGCACGGAAACGGCGGGAGTCGTGGGGCTGGCCACGCTCTTGGCGCTGCACCCGCGCGGGATCGGCGCGGAAGCCCCCGAAGGTTAGGCCCGCCCGTAGAGGGCGATCGCGTCGGCCAAGCGCGCCCACGGCTTGGGGTCGAACAGCCGCGCGTCCGCCTGCCAGCGCCAGTTGCGCGCATCCACGGTGCCGGGGCGGTTGAAGCGCGCCTCCGAGCCCAGCCCCAGCACGTCCTGCACTGGGATCACCGCCCAGCGCGCGGGGCTTGCCAGCGCCGCACGCACGAGCGGCCACGGCATTTCTGCTTCGTCCTCGGGACTCAGCGCGAGATACCGGCGCACATAGTCGCGGCGGCGCTCGTCGAGCGCCCGCCACCAGCCCAGCGTCGTGTCGTTGTCGTGCGTGCCGGTGTAGACCACCGCCTCCGGTTCGTGGTGGTGCGGCAGGTAGGGGTTGTGCGCGTCGCTGTCGAACGCGAATTGCAGCACCTTCATGCCCGGCATCCGCCAGCGGCGGCGCAGCATCTCCACCTCTTCGGTGATGATCCCGAGGTCTTCGGCGATCCACGTCACATCCGGCGCTTCTTCGTGGAGCGCCGCAAGCAGCGCATCCCCCGGACCTTCGCGCCACGCGCCGACCGTGGCGTCGTCGCGCTCGGCCGGGATCGCCCAGTAGGCGGCGATGCCGCGGAAGTGGTCGATGCGCACCGCGTCGAACAGCGCAGCCAGCCGGCGGGCGCGCATCCGCCACCATGCAAGCACCGGCGCGCCGAGCTCCCAGCGGTAGAGCGGATTGCCCCAGCGCTGGCCGGTGGGGGAAAACGCATCCGGCGGCACGCCCGCCACCTCGGCGCAGCGGCCTCTTGCATCCAGCGCGAAGATGCGCGGATGGGCCCACACATCGGCCGAGTCGTGCGCGACGTAGAGCGCGGCATCGCCGAACAGCCGCACGCCAAGCGCGTGCGCCAAGGCCTTGAGTTTCCGCCAGCGCCAGTCCCAAAGCCACTGCTTGAGCCTTTCCGCCTGCACCTCGTCGGCGAGCGCCTTCAGGGCCTCTGCAAGCGCCCCCGGCTCGCGGTCGCGCAGGGGCTGGGGCCATTCCCACCACGGCCTTTGCTCGCGCTGGAACAGCGCGGCGTAAAGCGCGTAGTCCTCCAGCCAGTGGCGCTCGCGCGCGCCGAATGCTTCCCAGTCTTCGGCGAGGGCGGGATCTTCGCGCAGGCGCCTTTCCGTGCGCTGGACGAGCGCTGCATCCCGGGCTTTCCGCGGGGCGCCCGCAGCCTCCGGCGGTAGAAAGCCCTCGTGGACGAGCCAGGCGTCGTCAAGCCATGCGGGGTTGCCTGCGAACACGGAGCGTGCGCTGTAAGGGGAGTGGTCGGTGGGATGCACCGGAAGCAACTGCCACACCCGCACGCGATGTTCGGCCAGCCAGTGCAGCCAGCGCTCCGCACCCGCGCCCAGCCCCGGCTCGGGGAGCGCCGTGGGGTGCAGGAGCACGCCAGCAAGCCGCTCCAGCCTCAGCTCCCCGAGCGTTGCATCACGCCGCCCATCTCCGCGCCGCCTTGGCCGCGCATCAGCGGTTCGTTGAGCTCCTTAGGCGGCTTCTCGCCAATGAGCTCGTAAAGGCGGCTGAGGTGCGCGCGATAAAGTGCGTCGAAGTCCTGCACCGTGTCGTCCGGGTTGTGCTCGGCCAGCCACCAGGTCCAGTCCGAGCCTTCGCAGATCGCCAGCGCCTCAAGCGCCGCTTCTTGCGCCTTCGGGGTTAGCCTCGGCCAGGCGCGATCAAGCGCGCGCTTGGCGCGGATCAGCCGCCGCCAAGCCTCGGTTTTCGCCGGATGGCCGATCCAGGTGCTGAAGGTGCCGAACACCCACGAACCGGGCACGAGCCGCTCTAGCTTTTGTTCGGGGGGATGGAAGTCGAGGTAGCCGCCGATCGTCGTCATCTTCAGCTTCGGATGCTCGGCAAGCGCCCGATACAGCCCGCGCAAGAACAGCGCCCCGCCCTCGGGGTAGTACGACCACGCGTTTTCGCCGTCCAGAATCAGCGCCACCAGCGGCGCCGGATGTCCCTGCATGCGCGCGTGGATCGCTTCAAGCTCCCGGACGAGGTCGCGCACCGCCTCGCCCTGATCCCAGTGCTGGTACTCGAAGCCGATCTTGTCCGAAAGACGATCGTCGCGAAAGACCAGCGCCATCGGCCCCTCGGGGGTGTCCACGCGCCAGGGCGCGTAAAGCGGGCTTGCGCCCGCGGCTGCGCGCGCCGCAGCGCCCAGCGAGTGGTTGAGCACCGCCTCGCCTGTGGCCGCCCACTGAAAGCCGCAGGCCGCAAAAAGCGCGAGCGTCTCCGAAGACACGCCGCCTTCCGCGGGCCACACCCCGCGCGGGGGCTCGCCGAACACGCGCGCATGCGTGCGCATCGCCGCCTCAATGTGCCAGCGCGCGCGCGCCTCTCCGCCCGGGTACGGTTCTTCCGGAATCTCGGCCTCCGGCTCTGTGGCGCGCGCGGCGGTGAAGTCCAAAAGCAGCGGCAGGATCGGATGAGCGTACGGCGTGGTGCTGAGCTCCACCTGCCCGCGCGCGGCCAGCCGCTTCCATCGCGGCAGCACTTCCGCGATCAGCGCATGGATGCGGGCAAGCAGCGCCCGCCGATCCTCAGCGGTGTAGTCTTTTTCCTTCGCAAGCAGCCGCTGGCAGACGAGATCGGTGCTGCGCACCGTCTCGCCCATCCAGGCAAGGTGATACCAGACGATGAGGTCGTCCACGAACGCATCGGACACCCAGTGCGCCTCGCCGTCGGCGAGCACTTGGCGCGCCGTGGCGGCGAGCCGCGCAAACGCCGGAAAGCGCGCGATCATGTGCGTTTCGTGCGCGCGCAGCGCCTGCGCGATCACCCACCGGCGATCCTGGGGCGGGACCGAGGCCGCCCCGTGCGCGAGCACATCAAGGAGGCGATCGCCGGTGGTCTCGGCCTGACGGCTGAAAAACGCGCGCAGGTTGCGGTCGTATTCCTCAAGCTGCACGACGAGACTCGGCGTGAAGTTCACATTGACCGTCGCTTCCGGCACCTCTTCGAGCCATGCGGCCATGTCGTGGTATTCGCGGATCGCGTGCAGATACACCCACGGAAGCCGAAACGAACCGCCCACCGGGCGGTAAAACGGCTGGTGCATGTGCCAGAGGATCGCCACCGAAAGCTCGCTCATCAGCCGCCCACCAAAAACGGTCGTTTCTGTCCCAGCATCTCCGGCGTGATCACGACCACGCCGCCCGGCGTGCGCACGAAGCGCCGTGCGTCCTCTTCGGGGTCTTCGCCGACGACGAGCCCTTCCGGGATCTTCGTGCCCTTTTCGATCACGGCGCGGCGGATGCGCGCATGCCGCCCGATTTCAGCGTAAGGCAGCACGACCGAGTCCTCGACGAGGCTGAACGAGTGCACGCGCACGCCAGAGAACAGCACCGAGTGCCGCACGGTGCCCCCGGAAACGATGCAGCCGCCGGAGACGAGCGAGTCCACGGCCATGCCGCGGCGGCCGTCGTCGTCGAACACGAACTTCGCCGGCGGCAGTTGCTCCTGATAGGTCCAGATCGGCCAGCGTTCGTCGTAGAGGTTGAGCTGCGGCTCGACGTTGGCAAGATCGATGTTCGCCTCCCAATAGGCGTCGATCGTCCCCACATCGCGCCAGTAGCCCGGCGCGCCGGTGTTCGCGTTCACGAAGCGAAACGCAAACACGCGCGCTTCCTGCACCGCCTTCGGGATCACGTTGAAGCCGAAGTCGTGCTTGGAGGCGCTATCGGCGGCATCGGCGAGAAGCGCCTCGCGCAGGTATTCGGTGCGAAACACATAGATCCCCATCGAAGCCAAGCAATGCTCGGGATCGCCGGGGATCGGCGCGGGATCTTGCGGCTTTTCCTGGAAGGCGAGGATGCGCTCATGCTCGTCGATCTTCATCACGCCGAGCGCCCCGCGCGCCACCTCGATCGGCGTGCGGATGCAGCCCACCGTCACATCCGCATCCTGCTCGGCGTGGAACGCAATCATCTTGCCGTAGTCCATCTTGTAGATGTGATCGCCCGCAAGGATCAGCACATGCTCCGGGCGCTGTTCGAGCAGAATGTCGAGGTTTTGATAGACCGCATCGGCCGTGCCCGTATACCAATGCTCGCCGACGCGCTGCTGCGCGGAAAGGACCTCCAAGAATTCGCCGAACTGGCCGGCCAAGAAGTTCCAGCCGCGCTGCAGGTGGCGCTGCAGCGAGTGCGACTTGTATTGCGTGAGCACGAAGATGCGCCGCACGCCGGAGTTCACGCAGTTGGAGAGCGGAAAGTCGATGATCCGAAACTTGCCGCCGAAGGGCACGGCGGGCTTCGCCCGCCAGCGGGTGAGCGCCCCAAGCCGTGTGCCGCGCCCGCCGGCCAGGACGACCGCGATCGTCCGGCTGGTGAGAAGACTGATGTGCCGCTGCATTTGCATCGCGCCCTCCCGAAGCCGAAACCACTCTACGGGCTTCGCGCCCGCACGCCAAACAGCCGCTATCATCGCGCGCGATGCCTGATGATCGCCGTTGGCTGGCCGCGCTCAAGGAGGCGCGTCTGGCCGATCCGTTCACGGTTCTGGGCCCGCACCCGGAAGCAGGCGGGGTGCGGGTGCGCGCGTTCATGCCGCACGCCGAAAGCGGCGCGTTGCTCGTGGACGGAAAAGAGGTTCCATTCGCACGCGTGGATCTCGCGGGCGTGTTTGAGGCGTTCGTGGAGGGAGGCGCGCTTCCTCTCGATTACCGCATCCGCTGGACGAACGCCGAAGGCCACAGCTGGGTGGCGGATGATCCCTACCGGTTTCCGCCGGTGCTTTCCGACTTCGATTTGCACCTGATCGGCGAGGGGCGCTGCTGGCAGTTGTATCGGGTGCTGGGCGCGCGGCGCATCGTGCACGCGGGCGTGGAGGGGGTGGCGTTCGCCGTCTGGGCGCCGAACGCCGAGCGCGTCTCCGTCGTCGGCGACTTCAACCTCTGGGACGGGCGCACGCACATGATGCGCGTGCGGGGGGCAAGCGGCGTGTGGGAGCTGTTCGTGCCGGGGCTTGCGGACGGCGAGCTCTACAAGTACGAGATCCGCACGAAAAGCGGCGCGATCCTGCTCAAATCCGATCCGCTCGCCGCGCGCATGGAGGTGCGCCCGAACACGGCAAGCATCGTGTTCACGAGCACCTACGCCTGGAACGACGACGCGTGGATGCAGCAGCGCGCGCGCTCAAACCACTGGCTCGATCGCCCGATGCTGATCTACGAGGTGCACCTGGGTTCGTGGAAGCGCGACGAAAACGGGCATTTTCTCGACTACCGGACGCTCGCCCACGAGCTTGCCGCCTACTGCCGCGAGATGGGTTTTACGCATCTGGAGCTTTTGCCGATCAGCGAGCATCCGTTCGACGGCTCGTGGGGCTATCAGACGACCGGCTACTTCGCCCCCACCTCGCGCTTCGGCTCGCCGGACGACTTCCGCTACTTCGTGGATTACTGCCACAGGCAGGGCATCGGCGTGATCGTGGACTGGGTGCCGGCGCACTTTCCGCGCGATGCGCACGGGCTGGCGCGCTTCGACGGCACCGCGCTCTACGAACACGAAGACCCCCGCCGCGGCGAGCATCCGGATTGGGGCACGCTCGTGTTCAACTACGGCCGCCGCGAGGTGAAAAACTTTCTCATCGCCTCGGGGCTGCATTGGCTTGAGGCGTTTCATGTGGACGGGCTGCGCGTGGATGCGGTGGCCTCGATGCTGTATCTCGACTACTCGCGCGGCCCCGGCGAGTGGGTTCCGAACATCTACGGCGGGCGCGAAAACCTCGAAGCGATCGCGTTTTTGCGCGAGTTCAACATGCTCGCGCACCGCGATCATCCGGGGGCGGTCGTGATCGCCGAAGAGTCCACCGCATGGCCGTTGGTGAGCCGGCCGGTGGAGATGGGCGGCTTGGGCTTCACGATGAAGTGGAACATGGGCTGGATGAACGACGCATTGCGCTACTTCGCCCGCGATCCGGTCCACCGGCGCTACCACCACAACGAGATCACCTTTTCGCTGATGTATGCGTTCTCGGAGAATTTTGTGCTTCCGATCTCGCACGACGAGGTTGTGCACGGCAAGGGATCGATGCCGGAGAAGATGCCCGGCGATGTGTGGCAGAAGTTCGCCAATTTGCGCGCGTTTTACGCCTACATGTGGACGCATCCCGGAAAGAAACTCCTCTTCATGGGCTGCGAGTTCGGCCAGTGGCGCGAATGGAGCCACGACGAGGCGCTGGACTGGCATCTCCTTTCGGAGGAGGGGTGGCACACCGGGCTGCGGAGGCTTGTGCGCGATCTCAACCACTTGGTGCGGCAGACGCCCCCTCTTTATGAGCTCGACTTTTCGCCGGAGGGGTTTCAGTGGCTTGATCCCGATGACGCCGAGCACAGCACGCTGAGCTATCTGCGCTGGGATCGGACGGGGCGATTCGTCGTCGTCGTGCTGAACCTGACGCCGGTGCCGCGCCATGGCTGGCGGGTCGGCGTGCCACGCGCCGGGCGCTACCGGGAGCTGATCAACACCGACAGCGCGCTCTACGGCGGCAGCAACCTCGGCAACGGCGGTTTCGTCGAGGCGGAAGCGGTGCCGTGGCACGGGATGCCGTATTCGCTGCAGTTGGTGCTGCCGCCGCTTGCCGGCCTCATTCTCGCGCCGGAAGGCGAAATCCCGGCCGATTAGCCCCCGGCGTTTTCGGCATGCGGAAGGGGAACGGCGCTGGCAGCATCGCTTGCGCCATGGCAAGGAGGGTGGGATGCGAATCAAGCGCGCGCTGATCAGCGTCTCCGACAAGACGGGCGTGGTGGAGTTCGCGCAGGCGCTCGTCCGGATGGGTGCAGAGATCGTCTCCACCGGCGGCACGGCCAAAGTGCTGCAGCAAGCGGGCGTGCCGGTGCGCGAGGTAAGCGAGCTTACCGGTTTTCCCGAAATCATGGACGGGCGCGTGAAGACGCTGCATCCGGCGGTGCACGCGGGGATCCTCGCCCGCCGCGGCGTGGACGACGCGGTGTTGAAAGAACACGGGATTGGGCCGATCGATCTCGTGTGCGTGAACCTGTACCCGTTCCGCGAGACCGTGGCGCGGGGAGCGTCGGTGGCGGAAGCTGTGGAGCAGATCGACATCGGCGGCCCCGCGATGGTGCGCGCGGCGGCGAAGAACCACGCGCATGTGCTCGTTGTCGTCGATCCCGAGGACTACCCGCAGGTGATCGCCGCGCTCGAAGAGGGGCGTGCGGATCTTTCGTTCCGGCAGGCGCTGGCCGCCAAGGCGTTTGCGCACACGGCAAGTTATGATGCCGCAATCGCGCGCTTTCTCTCGCAGCATCCGGAGCAAGGCGCCCCGCGCGATTGGCCGGACTTTTTTCCGCTCGTGCTCGTGCGCACGGGGCTTGAGTTGCGCTACGGCGAGAACCCGCACCAAAAGGGCGCGTTCTACCGCGATCCCGAGGATCCCGAACCAGGCATCGCCGAGGCGGAGCTCGTGCAGGGCAAGCCTCTTTCCTACAACAACATCGCCGATGCCGATGCGGCCTACGCCTGCGTGCGGGATCTTCCCGCCGCAGGCTGCGTGATCGTCAAGCACATGAACCCGTGCGGCGCGGCGGTGGGCGCCACACCCGAAGAGGCCTATGCGAAGGCGCTGGCGTGCGATCCCACCTCGGCCTTCGGCGGGATCGTCGCGTTCAACGCGCCCGTGGATCGCGCAGCTGCCGAGCGAATCATCGAGATCTTCACCGAGATCGTGATCGCGCCGGCGTTCGACGAAGAAGCGCTAGCGGTGTTTGCGCAGCGCAAGAATCTGCGCGTGCTGCGCCTGCCACACGCCGAGCCGATCCGCGCAGGCTTCGAGATGCGCCGCGTGTGCGGCGGGATGCTCGTGCAGGCGCGCGATGCGGGCATGCCGGATCTCGCTGCGGCCGAGCAAGTCGGTGCGCGCGCGCCGAGCGCCGACGAGCTTCGGGATTTGACGCTTGCGTGGGCCGTGGTCAAGCACGCGCGCTCGAACGCGATCGTGATCGCAAAAGACGGCGCCACCGTCGGCATCGGCGCAGGGCTCACAAGCCGCGTGCTCGCGGCGAGGCTCGCCGTGGAGCAGGCGGGCGAGCGCGCCGAAGGGGCGGTGGCCGCATCCGATGCGTTCTTCCCGTTCCGCGACGGCGTGGATGTGCTCGCCCGCGCCGGGGTCGTCGCGATCGCTCAGCCGGGCGGCTCGGTGCGCGACGAGGAGGTGATTGCGGCCGCGCGCGAGCACGGGATCGCGATGCTGCTCACGCGCCGGCGCGCGTTCCGGCACTAGATGTGGATCGCGCGCCCTTCCGAGTCCAGCACCGCCTCGTGGATCATCTCCGAAAGCGTGGGGTGCGGGAACATGTGGTGGATGAGCTCGGCCTCGGTCGTCTCCAGCGTGCGCGCGATTCCAAGCGAAACGATGAGCTCGGTCGCCTCCGCGCCCACGATGTGCGCGCCCAAAAGCTCGCCCGTTTCGGCGTGGAAGATGACCTTGACCAGCCCCTCCGTTTCGCCCAGCCCCAAGGCCTTGCCGTTCGGCGCGTAAGGAAAGCGCCCCACCTTGATCGGCACGCCCGCCTCGCGCAGCTCCTGCTCGGTGCGGCCGGTGGAGGCCACCTGAGGCTGGCAATAGGTGCACGAAGGCACATTGCCATAGTCCACCGGATGCGGGGAAAGCCCCGCGATCGCCTCCACGCAGACGATCCCCTCGTGGCTGGCCACATGCGCAAGCTGCGGCGCGCCGATCACGTCGCCGATCGCGTAAACGCCCGGATGGTCGGTGCGGTAGTAGGCGTCCACTTCGATCTCGCCGCGCGCATTGCGCGACACCTTCGTGTGCTCCAGGCCTAGATCGTCCGTGTTCGGCACCACGCCCACCGCCACCAGGCACGCCTCGGCCGAAAGCGTGTGCGCCTTGCCGTCCTTTTCGTATTCGACGACGGCCTTCCCCTTTTGGGCGGCGGCGCTTTGCACGCGCGCGCCGGTGATCACGGTCATCCCGCGCTTTGCAAAGCTTTTCCGCACGACTTCGGCGATCTCTCGATCCTCAAGCGGCAGGATCTGATCCGCTGCTTCCAAGAGCGTGACCTTCGCGCCCATCGCATGGAAGAAGTAGGCGAACTCGGTGCCGATCGCGCCGGAGCCGATCACGACGAGCGTCTTCGGCACGCGATCCATGACCAAGGCTTCCTTGTAGGTGATCACATGCTTGCCGTCCACTTCCATGCCGGGAAACACGCGCGCCCGCGCGCCGGTGGCGACGATCACATGCTTTGCGCGCACCTCTTGCTCGCCGTCCTTCGTTTCCACGACGAGCTTCGGGCCGGGCGCGAACCGCGCGCGCCCTGCAAGGTGCGTCACGCCATTCTTCTTGAACAGATACGCGATTCCACGGCTGAGCTTTTCCGCGATCTTGCGCGAGCGCGCGACGGCCTGCTTGATGTCCGGCCGCGGCTGCGAAAGCCCCACGCCGAGCTCCTTGCCGTGCAGCCGGATCGTTTCCACGATCTCGGCGGTGCGCAGCAGCGCCTTCGTCGGGATGCAGCCCCAGTTGAGGCAAATGCCGCCGAGGTGTTTTTCTTCGATACAGACGGTTTTAAGCCCCAGCTGCGCGGCGCGGATCGCGGCCACAT
>CAZTLD010000016.1:0-12819 GCA_964614395.1 uncultured Zetaproteobacteria bacterium | reverse complement strand
GTCCCAATGTTCACATGCGGCTTCTTACGCTCAAACTTCTGCTTGGACATCGCTCACTCCTTTTTCTTGGTTTTTCCCTTTGCGGCTGCGCCGCCAATCTCTTCAACCTGGAGCCCAGGACGGGATTTGAACCCGCGACCTCATCCTTACCAAGGATGCGCTCTGCCCCTGAGCTACCTGGGCCTCTTCCGCAAAGCTGGAGCGGGCGACGGGAATCGAACCCGTATCACCAGCTTGGAAGGCTGGGGTTCTACCATTGAACTACGCCCGCCTTCCGCCGGCATCCTGCCGGCCAATCTGGTGGAGAGGGGAGGATTCGAACCTCCGAAGGCGTAAGCCAGCAGATTTACAGTCTGCCCCCTTTGACCGCTCGGGAACCTCTCCAACATTCCACCCAGCCAGGCGGAAGGGCGCGCGATTTTTGCGCGAGCAAATCCATATGTCAACCGTTTTGTCGCGCAAACCGCTTCACCAGCGCTTGATGCAGCGAGATGGCGCTCGCTTCCAGCGCCTGCCATCCCGCATCGTTGACGAGAACGAAATCAGCCGCGCGCACACGCGCCCCGTCATCCACCTGCGCGCGCACGATCCCGCGCACAAGCCTAGGATCCATTTCCCGCGACTTCAGCCGCGCCCACCGCACCCGCCACGGCGCCACGACCGCCACCACCGCATCCATTTTCGCCTCCGCCCCCGACTCCAACAGGGCCGAGGCCTCCACCGCGGCGTATGCGCCTTGCGCGCGCGCGCGCCAGCGCGCCGCCTCCTCCCAGATGCGCGGATGCAACACCGCCTCCAGCGCCCGCAGCCGCTTGCGCGCGGCAAACGCCAGGCGGGCCACGGCCTTGCGGTCGAGCCGCCCGTTTCGCACCGCTTCGGGAAAGAGAGCGCTCAGCGCTTTCCGCACTTCCGGCTCATTCCAAAGAAGCCTTCCCAGTTCGTCGAGATCAAGCGTCGGCACGCCCAGGCCCGCCCAAATCCGGCACAGCGCGCTCTTGCCCGCGCCGATGCCGCCCACCACGCCCACCCACGGGATCATCGCCGGTAGATCCAGACGAACACGACAACCGCCGCGGCGGCAAGGAAAGGCCCGTAAGGGATCTCCGTATCCTTGCCCTTTCGCCGAAGCCAAATCCACGCCCCGCCCACCGCCGCGCCCACGGCCGAGGAAAGGAACACGACGATCGGCAACGCACGCCAGCCGAGAAACGCCCCGATCATCGCCAGCAGCTTCCAGTCCCCTTGTCCCAGGCCCTCGCGGCCGGTGAGCCGCTGAAAGCTCCAGCCGATCAGCGCAAACGCCGCGTATCCGGCCACAGCCCCCACGAGCGCATCCTTTCCCATTCCCTCAGCCCAACTGAGCAGAAGCCCCGCGAACATGCCGGAGATCGTAAGCAGATCGGGAAGCAGCATCGTGCGCAGATCAATCAATGCAAGCGCGACAAGCCAAGAGCCGAACACGATCGCCTTGAGCGCCACAAGCCCCGGCCCCCAATAGGCGATCGCGCCCGCCCACAGCGCCGCATACGCCGCCTCCACGAGCGGATACATCGGCGAAATCGGCGCACGGCACCTTCGGCACCGACCCCGCAGCCACAGCCAAGAAAGGATCGGCACGTTGTCATACCAAGCGATCGGCGCCTCGCACTTCGGGCAGCGGCTCGGCGGCCACAAAAGCGAGCGCCGCTCGGGAACGCGCAGCACCACCACATTGGCGAAGCTGCCCACCGCAGCGCCGATGAGCGCAGCCGCAAGAACCCAGAAACCCTCAGGCCAAGCGCTCAGCGTCGATGCCAAGCTTGTCCACCCGGTAGCGCAGCGAGCGGAAGCTGATTCCTAGGAGCTTCGCCGCGCGGGTGAGGTTGCCGCCCGTTTTTTTCAGCGCGTAGAGGATCGCCCGCCGCTCCTGATCGGCAAGCCATGCATCCAGCCTCCCCAGCGCCGAGTCGAGATCTCCCGCCTCGGTAGCTTGGGCCATGCCGAGCGCTTCGCGCACATCCGTTGCGGTAAGCGGCGCCCCGGGAGGAGCAAGTGCAAGCATCCGCTGTAACGCGTTTTCCAGCTCACGCACATTGCCGGGGAAGGGATAGCGGGCAAGCGCCTCCAGCGCTTCGTCGGTCAGGCGCGCTGGATCCTCGCCCCAGCGGGCGAGCAGCGATCGAGCCAAAAGCGGCAAATCTTCAAGGCGCGCGCGCAAAGGCGGCATGTGAATCGGCAGCACATTGAGCCGGAAGAACAAATCCTCGCGGAAGCGGCCGGCCTCGACTTCGCCCGCAAGATCCCGGTTCGTCGCGGCGATCACGCGCACATCCACCTTGCGCTCGCGCGTGTCTCCCACGCGCCGGATGCTTCCCTCCTGCAGCGCGCGCAGAAGCTTGACCTGCATCTTCGCCGGCAACTCGCCCACTTCATCGAGAAAAAGCGTGCCGCCTGAGGCCTCTTCAAATAGCCCGGGGCGGTCGGCCTCCGCGCCCGTAAACGCTCCCTTTCTGTGGCCGAAAAGTTCCGCCTCAAACAGTTCTTCCGGAATCGCCCCGCAATTGACCGGCACGAACGGCCCCGTGCGGCGCGCCGAGTGCTGATGGATGAAGCGCGCAGCCATTTCCTTGCCGGTGCCGGACTCGCCCGTGATCAGCACCGTGTAGTCGGTGCGCGCGGCGGCAAGCAACCGCTCCCGCACCCGCACCATCGCCTCGGACTCGCCGACCAAAACCCCGGAGGCCGCAACCTCAGGCTCTTCCGGGCGCGCGCCCGTTCGCGCCAGCGCCCGCTCCACCAGCGCCACGAGGTCAGCTGCCGCCACCGGTTTCGTCAAATAGTCGAACGCGCCCTCCTTCATCGCCGCCACGGCCGTCTCCGCCGTCGCATACGCCGTGATCAACGCCACCGGCACCTCGGGATGGCGACGCTTCGCAAGGCGCAGCACCTCAAGCCCCGCATCGCGCCCTTCCATGCGCAGATCGGTCAGCACGAGATCCGGACGCCGTGTCGCGATCGCCCGCTCAGCCTCTGCCACGGAGGCAGCCGTTTCCACCTCGTGCCCAGCGCGTGCGAGCGCGATCGCCATGAGCCTGCGGGCGTTCGCATCGTCTTCAACGAGCAGGATCGTCGCCATCGATCACGCGCCCTCCGGTGATGGTAAAGCAAGCGCCACGCGCCCCATCGCTGAGCGCCACCTGCCAGCCGCAGGCCTCCGCGATGCGCTTGACCGTGGCAAGCCCCAGCCCCACGCCGTCCGCACGGCCCGAAACGAACGGCTCAAACAGTTGCGCGCGCAGCGCCTCCGGCACGCCGCCGGCGTCGTCCTCCAGCGCAAGCTGCCAGCGGCCGCGCTCGGCGCGCAGCCGAAGCGTAAGCGCCTTCGCGCCGGCGCGAATCGCGTTGTGCGCGAGATTATCGAGCACGATGCGCAACAAGTCCGGATCGGCCTCGATCGCCAAGTCTTCGATCTCCAACCTCACCGGCACCGCATACCCGCGCGCAAGCTTCTCAAACCACGGCCGCGCGCGCACTGCCTCCAAGCGCGGCTTTATCGGACGGGCGAAGTTCAACATCGAATCCACCAAACGCGCAAGCCGCGCGCCCTCCTCGCGCACGATGGACCATAGCTCCGTATCGGGGTGATCGCCCATCAACTCCAGCGCCTGCTGGATATTGTGCACCGGATTGCGCACCTCGTGCGCCAGCATCGCGGCCATGCGGCCAAGCTCGGCCAGATGCGCCTCGCGCGCAAGCGCACGCTCAAGTTCGCGCATGCGCGTGGCGTCCACGAGTGTGATCACCCCTTCCGCCAGCGCCGGCATCGGCGTGTAGCGCACGAGCCACACGCGCTCCCCGCGCTCGCACTCGGCCTCCACCGGCGTGCGTTCGCGCACCCCGTCCCATAGCTCGGGGCGTTGGGCGAACAGCCGGCGTATCTCGTCCTCGATCGGCTCGCCGAGCATCCGGCGCGCAGCCGGGTTGGCGTCCAGCACCCGCATCCCCTCGCCCACGAGCACCACGCCCTCCTGCATCGCGGCGAGCACATTGGCGTGGGCCAGTTTGAGCCTGCGGTGCACCCGCTCCGCCCGACGCGCGCGCTGCTCGCTTTGCGTGCGGCGGCGCACCAGCGCGCCGATGACGCCCCCGGCGAGCAGCCATGCGGAGACCTGCAACAGCAGCGCCTGCGGCGGAAGCGCGGACACAAACCCCAATCCACGCGCATAGCCGGAAAGCAGCCAAGCCGCACTGGCCCCGACTGCGGCGACAACGGGCAAAAGCGGCTCGCTGCCAAAGCCCGTGCCGATGATCACCAGACCAAACAGTGCGCCCCACGGGCTTTCCGGACCGCCGGTGAGCGCCACCAACACCGCCACGGCTGCAAGATCCGCAGCCAGCCTCACCCACGCCGCCCAAGGCGCGGGCACGTTGGCGGCAGCCCACTCGGCCGCAAGCCAGAAGGTTGCGGTCATCAGCGATCCCAAGCGGGCAGCGGAATCAAGATCAGGCGCGCTGATCAGCGCAAAGCCTGCGCCCACCAGTGCGGCGACGGCAACGCGCGCCCAGCTGCGCGGCATCAGCCGCCGACGACCGCCGCCATCTGGAAGATCGGAAGATACATCGAAATCACGAGCCCACCGATCACCACGCCCAAAAACGCCATGATGAACGGCTCCATCAGCGAGCTCATCGCCTCCACCGCCGCATCCACTTCCTGCTCGTAGAAATCCGCGATCTTGTTCAGCATCTCTTCCAACGCGCCGGATTCCTCGCCGATGCGGATCATTTGCGTGACCATCACTGGAAAGATGCCGCTTGCCTCCAACGGATCCACGAGCGACTGCCCTTCTTGAATCGCGCCTTTCGCGTTCTTGATCACCTCTTCGACGATCACATTGCCCGCCGTTTCCGCGACCGTGTCCATCGCCTCCAGGATCGGGACGCCTGCGGCGATCAATGTGCCGAACGTGCGCGAAAAGCGCGCCACCGCGGCCTTGCGCAGCACATCGCCCAACACCGGCAGGTTCAAAAGCAAACGATCGAGCTGGTAGCGTCCCTGCGGCGTCTTGTAGATCTGCCGGATCGCATACACGAGCACGATAGGCGCGCCCAAAACTACATACCAGTATTCCACAAACGCGTTCGAGATCGCGATCGTGACCTTCGTCGGCCCCGGCAGCTCCGCGCCGAAGTCCTTGAACATCTCCGCAAACTGCGGAATCACGAAGATCATCAGGATCGCGGTGACGACGAACGCGACGACGATGATCGAGATCGGATACACCATCGCCGATTTCACCTTGCCCTTGATCGCCATCGTCTTTTCCTTGTACTCGGCAAGCCGGAGCAGGATCGAGTCCAGAATCCCGCCCTGCTCGCCTGCGCGCACGAGCGCCACGGTCAGCCGATCGAAATACTCGGGATGTTTGCGGAGCGCATCGGCCAGCGGATTGCCTTCCTCCAAGTCCTTGCGCACCTCACCGAGAAGCTTGCGCATCGACTTTTTCTCCGCGCCCCGCTCGCCGAGCTCGAAGGCCTGCACGAGCGGAATGCCGGCGTTGATCATCGTCGCAAGCTGCCGCAAGAAAACGGTGATGTCCTTTTCGGTCGGCTTTTCGGGAAAGATCTCGATTTCCTTCGGTTTCTTGCGCACCTTGAACTCGACAAGCCCTTGGCGGCGCAGCATCGCCGCCGCCACGTCCCGATTCGGCGCCTCAAGCTCTCCTTTCAGCACCCTTCCGTCGCGCGTGCGCCCCTCGTAGCGAAACTCCGGCATTCAGTCCCCCACCGTCACCCGCAGGCATTCCTCAAGCGAGATGATGCCTTGCTTGACCTTATCCAGCGCCGCCATCCGCAGCGTCTTCACGCCTTGCGAGATCGCGATTTTATTGATCTCATCGGCGTTCTTGCCCGCATAGATCGCCTGCCGGATCTCTTCGGTGACCGGCATCACTTGATAAACGCCGGTGCGCCCCTTGTAGCCGGTGCCGCCGCAGCGATCGCAACCGCGCCCCTTCATCGGCGTGAACGTGCCCCATTCCTCCTCCGGAAGGCCGGCTTCAAAGAACGCCTCCGGCGGCGTGTCCTTGTCCTCTTCCTTGCAGTTTTCGCAGATCCGGCGCGCAAGCCTTTGCGCAGAGACGAGATTCACGGCCGATCCCACCAAGAACCGTTCGATCCCCATGTTCACGAGCCGCACGACCGTGCTCGGCGCATCGTTCGTGTGCAGTGTCGCCAACACCAAGTGGCCGGTGAGCGCGGCCTTGATCCCGATCTCGGCCGTTTCCTGGTCGCGGATCTCACCGATGAGGATGATGTCCGGATCCTGACGCAGGAATGCGCGCAGCACGCTCGGAAAGTCCAGCCCGATTTCAGGGTGCACGTTCACCTGATTGATACCCATGAAGTTGAACTCCACCGGATCCTCGGCGGTGGAGATGTTCACGCCCGGCTGATTCAGCTCCGCGATCGCCGAATAAAGGCTTACGGTCTTGCCGGAACCGGTGGGGCCTGTGACGAGCACCATCCCGTAAGGCTTGTGGATCGCCTCCTTGAACCATTTGAGCGCTTGCGGATCGTAGCCGAGCTTGGTCATATCAAGCTGCAGGTTGGACGGATCAAGCAAGCGCATCACGACCTTTTCGCCGAACAGCGTCGGCAAGACCGAGACGCGAAAATCCACCGCCTTCGTCTTTGAAAGCCGCAGCTTGATGCGCCCGTCCTGCGGAAGCCTTCGCTCGGAGATGTCGAGCTTCGACAAAATCTTGATGCGGGAGACGATCGCATCGCGCATCGCAAGCGGTGGGCGCATGATCTCGTGCAACACGCCGTCGATGCGGTAGCGCACGCGCAACACCTTTTCGTAAGGCTCGATGTGAATATCGCTTGCGCCACGCTTGATCGCATCGAGCATCAAAAGGTTCACGAGCTTGACGACCGGTGCTTCCTCGGTCTGGCGCGCAAGCTGGGAGGCGTCGAGCTCCACCGCCTCCGTTTCCACGACCTCAATCTGCTCCGCGCCGAGGTCGCCCATCACCGCTTCCAGTTGCTCTTCGGCCCCGGAAAGCTCTTCGAGCTTGCTCAGCAGTTGGGACTCGCGCGCGACCACCACGTCCACCTGCGCGCCGGCGACAAAACGGAACTCGTCAATCGCGTTGATGTCGAACGGATCGGCGACCGCGCAAATGAGCGTGCCGCCTTTGCGGCCCAGCGGGAGAATCTGGTTGCGTCGCATCAGCTCGATCGGCACATCCACAAGCTTCTTCGGATCCACCTTGACCTTTTCCAGATCCACCAGCGGCCGCTTGGCCAGCTCGGCGATCAGCGTCGCAAGCTCTTCTTCCGTGAACGCGCCGACGCGCACGAGCGCCTGCGTCAGCGTCAGCCCCTGGAGCTTCGCCTCCCGGATCGCCTCCTCGAGCTTTGCGCGCTCGATCTTCTGATGCTTGAGCAGGATTTCACCCAGCCGCGTCGGCTTCATATCCCGCTCCTTCCCAAAAGCGCCTGCATCTCGGCGATCACCTCGTCCGCAGACACAGCATGGCCGGTCCAGCGCTGAAGCGAAACGAGCCCTTGCTCCACAAGCATCCACAGACCATCCGTGGCCCGCCGCCCTGCGCGCTCGGCCGCTTCCACGAAGGGCGTGCGGCCATCAGGCCGATAGACGAGATCCATCGCAAAGCCTTCCCCGGGCACGGCAAACGGAAACGCCTCGCCGCTCAAGCCCAAAGCTGTGGCATTGATCACCCAGCGGGCTGTCTCCGCCGCCCGCTCAACGGCGCCAGCCTCCCACGGCACGACCGACCAGTGCGTCTGCGGCCAAAGGCGCGCCGCGTCCTCAACCAGTTGCTCGGCGCGCGTGAGCGTGCGGTTGGTGATCCACACCGTGCGCGCGCCTAGCTCCGCCAAGGCCTTGGCCGCCGCGCGCGCCGCCCCGCCCGCACCGAAAAGCAGCGCATCCCAACCGGCGGCGCGATCCCATCGCCGGATCGCGCGCACCAGCCCAATCCAATCGGTGTTCGCCGCATGCCAGCCCGTATCGGTGCGGATCCAAGTGTTTGCTGCGCCGATCTCGCGCGCATCCGAATCGGCGCTTTCCGCCAGCGCCAGCGCCGCTTCCTTGTGCGGCACGGTGAGGTTGAGCCCCGCCACTCCTGCGGCATGCAGCCCTCGGGCGGCCTCCGCCACTCGCTCCGGCGGGCACGGAAACGGCACATACACGGCGTCTTCTCCGGCCTTTTCCATCGCGATGCTCTGAAACACCGGCGACAGCGAATGCGCCACCGGCCAGCCGAGCACGCCGAACACCTTCGTCGTTCCGGAGATTCTCATGCGTGCTCAGCGTAGGCGTTCAGGTCTTGACTGTCAAAAGCCTACTCGACCGTCACGGACTTCGCGAGATTGCGCGGCCGGTCCACATCACAGCCGCGCGCCACCGCTACCTCATAGGCCAGCCATTGCAGCGGAACGCTCGCATACAGGGCGCTCGTCATCATGTCGCCGGCCGGGATGCGGATGGCATGACGCACCACCGCGGAAGCAGGGGTATCTTCATCCGTAATCAGGATCGCCCGCGCGCCGCGCGCCCGCACTTCTTCCAGATTGGCCAGCGTTTTCTCCATATGGTGCGCGCGGGGGGCGATCACGACCACCGGAAGGCGCGCATCGACCAACGCAATGGGGCCGTGCTTCATTTCACCTGCGGGATACCCTTCCGCATGCAGGTAGCTGATCTCTTTGAGCTTGAGCGCCCCTTCCAGCGCCAGCGGATACCCAGGCCCGCGCCCGAGGTAGAGCGCGCCCACCGCATCGGCAAACGCCTCTACCGCTTCGCGCGCTTCGGTACGGGTGGCCAGCGCTTTGCGCACGCCTTCCGGCGCACGGCTGAGCGCCGAAAGGCGCGCTTGCAGCTCCTCTTGGCCGATGGCGCCCGCATGCGCAGCCAGCCACAGTGTCCACAAGGCCAACACCATCAGCTGAGCCGTGAAGGCCTTCGTGGAAGCGACACCGATTTCAGGCCCGGCGAGAAGCTCGATCACATCGTCCGCCTCGCGCGCCATCGTCGAGCTTGGCACATTGACGAGCGCCAAGATCCGCCCCTGCGGCGCGCGGCGGCGGAACAGCCGCATCGCCTCCAATGTGTCCGCCGTCTCGCCGGACTGCGAAATCGCCACCATCCAGCTGCGATCGCTGATCACCGGATTGCGGTAGCGGTACTCGCTCGCGACATCAACCTCGACCGGCAGGCGCAGCCAGTGCTCCAGCCAATACCGCGCGATGAGCCCTGCGTGATACGAGGTGCCGCAGGCCACGATCACGATCCGCTGCGGAAGCCCCACGCGCACAAGCTCCGGGCCTTGCGGCCATACGATCCGATCGCCCTCAAGATACCGATCGAGGATGCGGGCGAGCACCTCCGGCTGTTCGTCGATCTCTTTTTCCATGTAGTAGGCGTAGCCGCCCTTGCCGCCCGCCTCAGTGATTTCCGGGATCACGCGCCACTGGGGAGACTTATTCGCACCCTCGGCAGTGCGCAGATGCACGCCTTCCGCATCGATCCAGCCCCAGTCGCCGTCCTCGAGGTAGCAGACCTCGTCCGCGAGCCCCGCCAGCGCCAGCGCATCCGAAGCCACATACCAGCCGCGCCCGCTCCTTCCCAGCAAAAGCGGCGAGCCCCGGCGGGCGAACAGCAACACCTCTTCGCCTTCCACCAATGCGCATAGCGCGTAGGCGCCGCGAAGCTCATAAAGCGCAGCCTCCCACGCCTCAGAGAGGCTGCGGGTCTCATGGAGCCTTTGGTCGAACAGGTGCGCGACGGCCTCGGTGTCGGTCTCGGAGCGAAACTCGGCGCCCTTTTGCGCAAGCGCTTCGCGGATGCGGGCGTGATTTTCGATGATGCCGTTGTGCACGAGCGCCACGCGGCCAGCCCTGTGCGGATGTGCGTTCTCAACGCTCGGTGCCCCGTGTGTCGCCCAGCGGGTGTGACCGATACCGATCCGACCGGGGCAGGGCCGCGCAGCCAATGCCGCTTCCAACCGATCGAGTTTGCCCACCGCCCGCACGCAGGCGAGCTCCCGATGCGCGGTGAGCGTGCAGATTCCCGCGCTGTCGTAGCCGCGGTATTCCATGCGCCGCAGCGCCGCAAGCAGATCGTCCTGCGCCGGCGCGCTGTGATGCCAGATGCCAATGATCCCGCACATCAGCGCTTCACCTTGCGCGGCCGCCGCCAGTCCGGAAAGTGGCGCGGATCAGGTCGCTCGGTGAGCGTGAGCCCCCCGGGCTTGACATCCTTCGTAATCAAAGAACCTGCGCCGATCGTCGCCCCGCGCCCCACCCGCACCGGCGCCACCAGCTTCGTATCCGAGCCGATGAACACGTCGTCCTCGATGATCGTCTTGTGTTTGTTGGCGCCGTCGTAGTTGCAGGTGATCGTGCCGGCGCCGATGTTGCAGAACTCGCCGATCTCGGCGTCCCCGAGATAACTCAAATGATTGGCCTTCGTGCCGCGGCCGATCACGCTGTTTTTCACCTCGACAAAGTTGCCGATCCGCACATCCTCGGCCAGATGCGTGCCCGGCCGGATGCGCGCGAACGGCCCGATGCGCACGCCGGAGGCGATCTCCGTCTCCGGCCCCTCCACGACGGAAAACGCAAGCACCTTCGCGTCGTCGTCGAGCCATGCGTCGCGCACGATCGCATACGGTCCGATCTCACAGCCCTCGCCGATGTGGGTGGAGCCCAGAAGCTGCGTGCCTGCGTGCACCACGCAGTCCATCCCCAGCGAAACCCCAAGCTCGATGCGCACCGTCTCCGGCTGCTCGATCGTCACCCCCTGCCGCTGCCACTCCTCGATCACGCGCCGCTGCAAGCGCCTTTCCGCCGCCGCGAGCTGCACGCGGTCGTTGACGCCGAGCGCCTCATCCGCATCGTCGGCCGGCACCGCCACCACGATCCCGTCCCGCCCCACAAGCACGCGCACGAGGTCCGTCAGATAAAACTCGCGCTGGGCGTTTTCGGGCCGCACCTCCTCAAGCCAAGCGAACACATCGGGCGCCTTCGCGCAATAGACGCCTGCATTGATCTCGCGGATCCGGCGCGTGCGCTCATCGGCATCTGCTTCCTCAACGATCGCCGCAACCTCGCCGTCGGCGTCGCGCACGATGCGCCCATAGCCGTGAGGGTTGTCCACGACGGCGCTCAAAAGCGCAAGATCCGCATCGGCCCGACGCCGCGCCTCAACGAGCTTGGCCAAGGTCTCCGCGCGCACGAGCGGCGTGTCGCCCTGCAGGATCAGCACATCCTTCACATCCGCGCGCACCGTGCCTTTCGCCGCCAACACCGCATCGGCGGTGCCGCGCGGCGTGGGTTGTCTTGCCCAATCGAGATTGGCGGGATCGCCGAGCGCCTTGCGAATCTTCGCTTCGTGTTCGCCGACGACGACGGCAATCCCTGCGGGAGAAAGCTGCTCCACCGCATGCAGCACAAGCTCCAGCATCGGCACGCCCAAAACCGGATGCAACACCTTCGGCGTGCGCGAGCGCATGCGCTTGCCTTGGCCTGCCGCAAGCACCACCACCTGCAAGTCCGCAAAAGCGGGCAGCATTCGCACCTCCTCGATCCACGCGCATTGTGCCGCGCCAAGCAAGCAAACAAAAGGCGGGGCCGAAGCCCCGCCCAGTCAGCCTCAATGAGATTATTGCTTTTTCTTCTTGCGCAGCCAGGCAAGGCGCGCGGCAAGCCAAGCGATTTCCGCCTCCACGCGCGCCAGATCCACATCGCCGGTGCGCTTTTCCAGCATCTCCCGCGCCCGGCGCTCGGCCTCGGCCGCTTCGGCCTCGTCGATATCGGTCGCGCGCTCCGCCGCATCGGCGAGCACGAACACGCGATCCGGCTGCACCTCGAGAAAACCGCCCTTGATGAAGACCTCGTCCACCTCGCCGGATTCAGTCGTAATGCGCAGCTCTCCCGGGCGCAGCTGGGCGAGCAACGGCGCGTGCCGCGGGAGGATCCCCAGCTCCCCGTCCACGCTCGGCGCGGCGAGGAACGAGGCGCGGCCGTGATAGACCTCGCGCTCGACCGTCGCCACCAGAACTTCCATCGTCGAGGCCATCAGACCTTCGCCCCGAGCTTCTTCGCCTTCTCGATCGCCTGCTCAATCGAGCCGACCATGTAGAACGCCTGCTCGGGCAGGTGATCGTATTCGCCCTCCAGGATGCCCTTGAAGCCGCGAATCGTGTCCTCGCGGCGCACGAACACGCCCGGCTGACCCGTGAACACCTCCGCGACATGGAACGGCTGCGAGAGGAAGCGCTGGATCTTGCGCGCGCGGGCGACGATCAGCTTGTCCTCGTCGGACAGCTCGTCCATGCCGAGGATCGCGATGATGTCCTGCAGCTCCTTGTAGCGCTGCAGCGTCTTGCGCACGCCCTGCGCGACCTCGTAGTGCTCCAGCCCCACCACCTTCGGATCGAGCTGCCGCGACGTCGAATCCAGCGGATCCACGGCCGGGTAGATGCCGAGCTCCGCGATCTGACGCGACAACACGATCGTCGAATCCAAGTGCGCGAACGTCGTCGCGGGCGCCGGATCCGTCAGGTCGTCCGCCGGCACATAGACCGCCTGCACCGAGGTGATCGAGCCGACCTTCGTGGACGCGATCCGCTCCTGGAGCTTGCCCATCTCCTCGGCGAGCGTCGGCTGATAGCCCACCGCCGACGGCATGCGCCCGAGCAGCGCGGACACCTCGACACCGGCCAGCGAGTAACGATAGATGTTGTCGATGAAGATCAGCACGTCGCGGCCTTCGTCGCGGAAATACTCGGCAATGGTCAGCCCCGTGAG
>CAZTLD010000015.1:0-12943 GCA_964614395.1 uncultured Zetaproteobacteria bacterium | reverse complement strand
TTGCGCGCATCCCGATGCATCCGGCAGCGGAGTCGCTGAACGTGGCGGTGGCCGCAAGCATCGCGCTGTTTGAAGCTCGCCGATGTAGAGCGGATGGCCGCGATCGGATATGATCCGCGGCATGGTGGAAGCGGAAGCCCAAGCGAAAAGCCTGTCCCCCGAAGCGCGCGAAAGCGCTTGGCCGCTTGCGATCTACGAGGGCGATCCGCTCTTTCGCAAGCGCCTTGCGATCCCGCATGAAAGAACCTGCGCCTGCAAACCGAACCATCTCAATTGCATGACGCCGAAGGAATGGATCAAAAGCCAACTGGGGGTGTGGCGCTTCGCCTACGAAAAGCGAGACATTCGCGACAAGAACGTGCATCCGGCCACCTTCCCGATCGCGCTCGCCAAGCGCGTGATCGAGCTGTTCACGCATGCGGGCGAGCTTGTGCTCGATCCGTTCGTCGGCAGCGGCACTACGCTCGTGGCGGCCTCGGATCTCGGAAGAAATGCGATCGGCTTCGACTTGCAGCGAAAATACATCGAGCTTTGCAAAAAACGCTTGGAGGCGGAAAAAGGGCTTTTCGCGCGATGCGCGCAGATCGCGGTGCAGGACGACGCGCGCAATATTCCCACCTACCTTGCGCCGGAAACCGTCGCGCTCATCTGGACATCGCCCCCCTACGCCAACCTCTTGAACCGAAAGCGCAAGAACAAATCCCGCCGCGAGCGCAAGAACGAACAATACGGCCGCGTGGAGCAATATTCGCAAGATCCGCGGGATCTCGGTACGATGGCGATCGAGGCCTACACCGAGGCGATGGGCGACATCTTCGAGAAGCTCCTGCCGCTTCTGCGCCCGAAGGGGCATTGCGTGATCAACGTGCCTGATATGTGGTGGGAGAACAAGCGGATCACGATCCATGTCAGCCTCATCGAGGAGCTGCGGCGCAGGGGCTACGAGCTGCGCAACGTAATCATTTGGGATCGAACGAACATCGTGAACCGCATCGGCATCTTTGGTTGGCCGAGCAACTACATCACGATGGGCACGACCTTCGAATACCTGCTCGACTTCTGGCGGCCGGGCTAGGCGATGCCCAAGCCCATCACGAAGGAAGAGCTGATCGAACGGCTTCGCGCCATCAAGGCGCGCGGATGGATCGAAAACGCGCGCCCCGGTAACGATGGCGGCGTGGGCAACACCTTGGAAGACCTGCTCGGCATCGAGGAGAACAACCTGCCGATCCCCAACGCCAGCGAATGGGAGCTCAAATGCCAGCGGTTGGGGACATCGTCGCTGACGACGCTGTTTCATCTGGAGCCTTCGCCCCGTGCGCTCAAGCTCGTGCCGAGCATGCTGCTTCCCAAATACGGCTGGCCGCATCCGAAAGCGGGGCGAAGGTATCCGCCGGATGAGATGAGCTTTCGGCAAACGATCCGCGCGACTGCGCGCACCGACCGAGGCTTCGGCATCGTCGTGGATCGCGCCCAACGGAAGATCGTTGTTTCGTTCGACGCCCGCTCCGTAGACCCACGGCATCGCGACTGGCTTGAAAGCGTGCGAGAGCGCGCAGGGCTTGGCGAACTCGACCCCCAACCCTATTGGGGCTTCGACGATCTCTTCCACAAGGCGGGCACGAAGCTGCACAACTGCTTCTATGTGGGCGCGCGGGTGAAACGGGAACGCGGCAAGGAGTTCTACCATTACTGCAAGATTCTGATGCTGGAACGGCTGTCGCTGGATCGCTTCATCGGCGCAATCGCGGAAGGTCTCATCCTGGTGGACTTCGACGCACGCACGCGCCACAACCACGGCACGAAGTTCCGTTTCCGCAAGGACAAGCTTCCAATGCTCTACGAAAGGGTCACGGAAATCACATAAAAATCCGCCTGACCAGCTTCTTGTGAACATAATCAAAGACCCCTTATGGCCGACAAAAAAGCGCCGCAGGCGATGCTGCGGCGCTGGGGATGAGCCTTGCTGCGCGCCTTAGGCTTGGGACTGCGCGGGCTGGATGTCCCCATGCGGCTTTTCGTAAAGCCGCTCGCGGCGCATGCGCAGCTCCCAGAGAATGTTCGCGGAGAAGAACACGAGCGCCGTGATCAGCCAGTCCTTCCACGACGAGAAGAACGGCACGTGCGTCAGATCCTCCGCGAACGGCGAGACGATCCACATGTAGTGATCGAGGAAGGTGCTGATGAGGATGCTCACCGCCGGAAACAGCATCAGGGCGGGCGAATGCCGCATCGCGCGGAAGATCAGCATGAAGAACGGCACGAACGAGCCGAGGAAGAAGAACGCCCAGAACACCCACCACAGCGGCCCTTCCATCATCCAGTGGTAGCGTTCCACCTGCTCCGGCAGATCGCCATACCAGATCACGAGATACTGCGCGAAGAACAGATACGTCCAGATGATCGTAAGCGCCAGAAGGATCTGCGCGAGATAGTTGAACACATAGTCGTTGATCGGCCGGCGCAGCACGTCGCGCTGGCGCAACACGAACAGCGCCACGATGAAGAACGCGACGAACGCGCGCATGAAGCTTTCGAAGTGATACACGCCGTAAAGCTCGCTCTTCCAGCGCGGCACCTGCGTCATCTCAAAGTCCCAAGCGACGATCGTGCCGTAGATGCAGTAGATGAACGGCGCAAGCAGCGCCACGTTGCGGAAGCGCCAGCGGATGGCCGGATCCGCATGCGGAAACTCCTTGCGCTGCAGCTTCGCGAAATACCAGCAATAGCCCCAAACGAGCAGATACAGCACGATCTCGCGCGCGACGAAAAACGTCTTGTCGTGCCAGCCGTTGAGCTTGTGCCCGTGCGTTTCGCCGCCCCACCAGGCGAAGCACTTGTCCGCATTGAACAAGATGATCAGCAAAAGCACGAACCCCAGCGGGAACAGCGACGTCGCCGACGCCATGAGAAACCGCACCTCATAGCGCCACTTCGCGTTCACGAGATGCAGCACCGAACACCAGAACACCGACGCCAACGCCATGTACAGCGTGAACTCGAAGTTCACCATCAGCACTGCCCAAGTTCCGCGATCCATGGCCTACTCCTTCCCCTTTTGTTCGAGCACCTGCTGCACCTCGCGGGCGCGCTCCTCTTTGCTCTTCGCCTTCATCGGCTTTTGCAGCACATGCCGGATGTAGTTGACGATATGCCAGCGCTCCTCGGGCGTCGTGTCGTAGCCGTAGCGCGGCATCACATACGAGCCGAACGTGATCGTGCCCCAGATCCAGCCGTCGGTGAGCTCCTTCACATAGTCCGAGGTGAGATCCGCAGGCGGCACCTCGAAGATCTTGCCCACCGGCCCGTTGCCCTTGCCGGACTCGCCGTGGCACGGGAAGCAATAGATCCGAAACAGCGCCTGCCCCATCCGGATGGACTCCTTCGTCGGCGGGATCGGATTCTTCAGCCCTTCGGCGGCGTCGCGATCCTTCACCTTCGTCCACGGGCCGCCCGCGATCACCGAGTCCTTCGGATATTCGCGAATCGGCGGCTCCTGCGGCTTGATGTGCGGCTGATTCATCATGTCCGTGGACCACGGCCATGCCCACGCCGCCGCTGAAATCCCCATCGCGGCCAGTCCCATCCATACGCGTTTCACGGGCGCACCTCCCGAATCTCACGCGGCTCGAACTTCTCCAGCACCGCGCGCACCTTCTCCACATGCTCCGGATAGACGTCCACCTCGACTGCAATCTGATCCTCGCTCACATGCGGGTCGTAGTGCTTCTTCAGCCGCTTCGGCAGCCCCGCATAGATCAGAAAGCCCACGATCGTCGAATAGATACCGAACAGAATCGTGCCCTCGTAGGTGATCACCATGTCCGGCGGGATCGGGATCACGGGCTTGCCACCCTGCGGCTGCACCGTGAACATCGCCTGCGCAACACCCGCCACAAACGTGAAGGTGAGGATCGCGCCGCTGAGCGCTCCAAAGAACGTGAACCGCTCGATCGGCTGGCGGATCTCGCCGAGGATCTCCTCCACCTCGGGATGCTCGATCGGCGAGTAAAGCTCAATGTCCTCCACGCAGGCCTCGTGCAGATCGAGCTCCTTGAGCGCCATCAACACGTCGCGGGTCTTCTCGAAGTCGGCGAACGTCGCAAACACCTGCACCATCTTCTTCTTGCGCGCCATCTCCCCCTCCTAGCCCAGCCGCTCCTCGGCCTCGATCGCCTTCTGCTTGATCTCGTCGAGATCGGTCAGCTCAGCGCGGCCGCCGACCTTGCGCACGTGGAACACGAGCTCCTTCACCTCATACATCGAGATGCTCGGGAACACCTTGCAGAAGACCAGAAACAGCATCGTGAACCAGCCGAAGCTCGCCGCGGTGATCGCAAGCTGCACGACACCAGGCCAGACGACGTTCCACGTCCACGGCTCGTGGTTCGCATGCAGCGGCGGGCTTACGATCTGCACGCGCTCCAGCCACATCGCAAGCTGAAACACGATCGAGAGCACGAACATCGCCGCCATGCTCCGGCGCACCTTGCGGAACGCGAGCGCGAACGGCGCCACCGTCCCGCACAGGAACATCCCCCAGACGACCCACGCATAGGGGCCGGTGAGTTTCTGCAGCGCCGTCACCTTTTCGAACTGATCGTCCGAATACCAAATCGACGCGTATTCGATGAAGTTCAGGTAGTTCCACGCCATCGCGATCGCGAAGGTGAGCTTCGCGATCTTGTCCATGATCTCCTCGGTCATGTATTCCTCGAAGCGGAACACATAGCGCAGGATCACGAACAGCGTGATGATCGCAGCACAACCCGAATACAGCGCGCCAGCCACGAAATACGGCGGGAACGAGGTCACATGCATCGTCGGCATGATCGACATCGCGAAGTCCGAGGCCACGATCGAGTGCACGGACACGGCCAGCGGCACGAGGAAGCAGGCGATCAGAAGGTAGCTCTTGCGGAACGCCGCCCACTCGCGCGCGCGCCCCATCCAGCCCAGCGACAGCGCCGAATACAGCTTCTTGCGCCAGCCGCGCGCGTTGTCGCGGCAAATCGCCAGATCCGGAATCATGCCGAGATACAGGAACAACGCCGAGCTCGTCGCATAGGTGAAGATCGCCGCGCCGTCCCACAGAAGCGGGCTTCTGAAGTTCGGCCAGATCGTGCGCTCATTCGGATAAGGCGCCACCCAGTAAAAGTTCCAGACGCGCCCCAAGTGAATGATCGGGAAGAACAGTGCCGTCAGGATCGAAAACAGCGTCATCGCCTCGGCGAAGCGATAGATCGGTTTGCGCCAGTCCGCCTTCGTGAGCAGCAGAATCGCGGAAAGCAGCGTTCCCGAATGGCTCATGCCGATCCAGAACACGAAGTTGGAAATGTAGGTTTGCCAGAAGTGCGGCCGGTTCATCAGCGCCACGCCCAACCCGTTGCGGTACTGGTAGATCTCCGCGGCCACGCCCGCCGCAACGGCCACCGCGCACACGCCGAGCATCACCCAGAACGCCGCCCGCGGCGTCTCCAGGCTTTGCAGGATGTCGCGGTTGATCTTCGCCCACTCAATGTCCTTCATCACATCCACAGACATGGCCCGCTCCTTTCCGTCAAACCTCGGTATCGCGCACGCGATCCAGATACACGATGCACGGCTCCACGTTCAGCTCCTCGAACACGCGATAGCCGCGCATCTCCTCCGGCTTGTCCTGCTCGTGCCGGTTGAGCTTGACCTGGTGCTCCTCCCAGATCTTGCGCACCTTGCTGTTCGGATCCTTCAAGTTGCCAAACACGATCGCATCGGTCGGGCAGGTTTGCTGGCACGCGGTTTGGAAGGAGCCGTCCTCGACATGGTCGGGATGGCCCTCGTCCTCGGCCTTGTCCTTGGCCGCGCGGATGCGCTGAATGCAAAACGTGCACTTTTCCATCACGCCCTTGCTGCGCGCGGAAAGATCAGGATTGAGCTGCATCTCCAGCGGAGACGGCAGATCCTTCCAGAAATCGAAGAAGTTGAAGTAGCGGACCTTATACGGGCAGTTCACGCCGCAGTAGCGCGAGCCCACGCAGCGGTTGTAAACCTGCGTATTCAGTCCGTCCGGGCTGTGATAGGTCGCCGCCACCGGGCACACCGGCTCGCACGGCGCATGGTTGCACTGCTGGCACAGCATCGGGATGTAGTGCGCGCCGCGCTCCGGATATTCGCTTTCGGCGACATCAATGTCCGCCTTGCCGTCCGGCTCGTCCCAGTAGCGCTCGATGCGCATCCAGTGCATCGCGTGCCCCGTGGCGTAGTGCTCCTTGCCGACGACCGGAAGATTGTTCTCCGCATAGCAGGCGACGACGCAGGCACCGCAACCGATGCACTTGTTGAGATCGATCGCCATCGCCCACATGTAGGGCTCGTCTTCGTAGTAGTCGCGCTTTCTGAACTCCGACCAGTGCTCGAGCATCCTTTTGAGCGCCATCGCCTACGCCCCCTTCTTCTTTTCGAAACGATGAAAGTCCTCGGCCGTCACCGTGCGCACGATGCGGCGGCGAAGCTGCGTCGTCTGCAAAGACTCCAACACGAGCTCGCCTTGCTTGAGCGTGTAGGAGCGCCCGCCGTCGCGGGCCTTGGCGACCTTCGCCGCCACCGCCTGCACGACCGGCGCATCGCCCTTCGCCAGCACGAGCCGATACGGATGCGTGCCGCGCCCGTTCGCATAGCGGCCAAGCTGCTTGTGCCCCTGCCCCAGCGGGATCGCCACCGCCTCGGGATGGATCGCAGGCGTGACCACGACCGGAATCTCCACCTTGCCCGCGCCCGTGCTGACGACGATCACATCGCCGGTGCGCACGCCAAGCTTCCCTGCCGTCTTTGGATGCAGCTCCGCCCACGCATCCCAGACGACGCCGGTGAGCTGATCCGGAAGCTCCTGCAGCCACGGCACATTCGCATGCCGGCCGTCCAGAAGCCCCAGCCGCGGCGTCGTCACAAGCTTCATCCCAGAAGCCGGCTTCTCCGGCCATGCGAACGCCGGGACCTGCGCCTTGAGCGACGCGCCCGGCCGCGTCTTCAAGCGCACGAAGCCCGTGCCCAACACGCCCTGCCGGAACGCCTCTTCCGGCGTCTGCCCCGGAAGCTCGGGCTGCGGCGCATCCTTGATCTCGCCGCGCATCGTCCACAGCGCATCGAGCACATAGTCCTTGAACGAACCCCAGCGCTTGAACGCCGGATCCATCGCCTGCGCCGCTGCAAGCACTAGATCGCCGAATGCGCGCGTCCCGTCGCCGAACACCGGCGTCATCGTCGGCTGCTGCACGACGAGCACGTCCTCCGCGGCCGGATACCAGCCCTTGACCGTGCCCCACTCCTCCCACGGCGAGTGGATCGGCAGCACGAGATCGCACTGCGCCGCGGTCTCATCGAGCAGCATCGTGAACGCGACCTTCGTCGGCACCTTCGCAAGGAGCTTGTCCATGCCCCACGAGGGCGGCGCGTGATACACTGGATTCGTCCCGAAGATCGCAAGCGTATCCACGCGCCCGGCGCGCACCGCCTCCGCAAATGCTTTGAGTGCCCGCCAGCCGCCGACCTTCGCCTCCAGCGCCGGAAACGCGGTGCTCGCAACAGGCTCGATCGTCTTGCCCACATTGCCCAAAAGCACGTTGAGCGCGAGCACCGCCTGCATCGCGTCAATGCCAGCGGCCTGCCCTTCCAGCGCGTGCCCTGCAAGCACCAGGCTCGGCCGCCGCTCCTCCAGCGCCTTGCGCAACTGATGCACGCGCTCCACCGGCACATCCGCCGCTTGCGCAAGCTCCTCCACCGACACGGCGTCAAGCTTTTCGCGCACCGCCTGCGGAAGGCGCGCGGCGCGCTCGGCGTCGGCCGCCAGAAGCTTCATCAGCGCCAGCGCCAAGAACGCCTCGCCGCCCGGGCGCACCGGAATCCAGCGATCGGCGTTCGCGCCGGTGAGCGTCATCTTCGACTCGACGACGACCAGCGCCCCGCGCGGCGGCTCGCGGAAGCGCGCGTATTGCCGCGCGAAGTGCACCGGATGCAGCCACGGCCCCAGAAAGTCCGCGCCGAACGAAACGACGAGCGCCGCCTTGTCGATCCGATAGCGCACCTGCTCTGCACCGAACACGGCCTTGTGCGCCGCAAGCAACCCCTCCGGCGCCAGCGGATCGAAGACGTAGTGCTGATCGGAGCCTGCCGCATCCAGATGCGCCTCGATGATCGCGCGCTTGTGCCCGGAGACGACCCCCGTAAGCCACGCAAGCTTCGGATTCTTGCGGCCGAGCGCCGCGCGCAGCCGATCCTCGGCCTCGGCCCACGAGATCGGCACGAGCTTCCCGCCCTTGCGCGCCATCGGCGTCGTGAGCCGATCCGGGTTGTAGTGCAGATGCGGCCCCGCCTGCCCCATCGGGCAGAGCTTGCCCTCATTGACCGGCGAGCTGGGGTTGCCCTCGAACTTCAAAATCCTGCCTTCGCGGTTGCGCGCGTGAATCGCGCAGCCCGCCGGGCACATCTCGCAAGCCGAGGCGTAATAGACGCCGATCCCCGGCTGCACGAAGTCCTGCGGATCCACGTTCGGCTCGACGAGCTCGCGCCGCACCTCAATCGCAACCATGTTGATGATGTCAGTGTCGCCGCACGCGGAAAGCGCCGCCGCGCCGCCGGCGGACAGCCCCATCGCTTTCAGAAACCGCCGCCTCTGTTCATCCACGCGCTTCGTCATCGCCCCGCCCCCTTAGATGTGGCACTTCCAGCAGTCGTGCGGCGCGCGCACGAGCTTCTCCACGAAGCCTTCCGGCAAACGCTCCTCAAGCTTGCGCGCCTCGGCCTTCTTCATCGTCTTCGGATGCTCCGGATCCAGCACCGCCGGCTGCGGATAGTCCACCTCCATCACCGGCTTGTCGGTCGCCGCCACCGGGATCATCCAGCGCTCGGCCGGCGCGGGCTTGCCGATGTCCGAGCCTTCCTCGAACTGCCGGTGGCAGCTCAAGCACCAACCCATCGTCAGCGGCCGCACCTTTTCCGCCACGGTGAAGGTCTTCACGTCGCCGTGGCACATCCCGCACACCTGCTGCGTCGGCCGCCCGTCCTTGAAGATGAACCGCTGCACATGCCGCTTGTGCGTGAAATAGACGAAGTCCGGAAGATCGTGCACCTTGCGCCACGGAATCGGCTCGCGCTTCTCCCAGTAGGCGAACAGCTTCTGGATGCGCGGCTTGTTGCGCACGCTCGGCAGGTGCTCATGGCAGCCGATGCACTTGGCCACCGGCGGAATCCCCGCCACCTTGCTGCGCCGCGCATAGGTGTGGCAATACATGCAGTTGATCTTGAACTTGCCCGCATGGCGGTCGTGCGGAAACTCGATCGGCTGCGGCGCATCGCTCACCCAGTCCGCCCACGCCGCGGAGCCCAGCGCAAACGCCGCCCCCGCCGCCATCAAACCCAAAAGCCAGATGCGGTGCCTCATCTAGAACCCCCCGCAAAGCGCGCGCCGATGGCGCTCGTATTACCGGCCGTTCGGGAACTCCTCCCCTGCCTGTGCGGCCTCATCGGCCCGAGGCCTCCCCATGCCTCTGGCGCAAAGTTAAAAACGCGTTCACCTTAATGCAACCTTCTATTGAGTGTGGTTATGCCGCCGCATAGAGGCGAGCGGCCGCCTCCGGCGTGCAGACAAGCAGCACATCGCAGCCTGCGGCAAGCGCTTTTTGCGCAGCGTGCACCGGATCGGGGCCGACCGCAGCCATCGCCAGATCGTCGCTCCACACCATGCCCTGGAACCCGAGCTTCGTGCGCAAGATCCCCCGAATCCACAGCTCGGAGCAGGTCGCGATCTCCTGATCCACCGCCGCATAGACCACATGCGCGGTCATCAAATGGCCGACGCCGGCCGCGATCGCGGCGGCGAACGGTGCAAGATCCCGCTTGAGCGCCGCCCAGGGGGCTTCGACGACCGGCCGCGCCGCATGCGAATCGGCGCGCGCACGCCCGTGCCCCGGAAAGTGCTTGCCGACGGCCGCCACACCTGCCGCGTGCAGCCCCTCGATCGCCGCCGCTCCCAGCTGCGCCACGCACGCCGGGTCTTCGCCATAGGCGCGGTCGCCGATCACCGGATGCCCGTCCGGATCGCGCACATCGAGCACCGGCATGCAGTTGTGCGTGATTCCGAGCCCTGCGAGCGCCTCGCCCACGCGCTCCGCATCCGCCCGCACGCGCGCGGCGGCCGCGTCCGGATCTTCCCGCCAAAGCGCGCCGTAAACCGCAGCCGCGGGGCGCGCGTCGAACGGCGGCCACGGGATGCGCCGCACGCCTCCGCCTTCCTCGTCAATCGCCGCCCAGAGGTATTCGCCGGCCGCGTCGCGCACATCGTCAATCAATGCGCGCAGCTGCGCGGGGCTTTCGATGTTGCGGGCAAACAAGATCACGCCGCGCGGCGGGCGGGATGCGATCATCCGCCGTTCCGCCTCGGAAAGCCTTGTCCCGGCCAGGCCGATCAGTGCGCGTTCCCAGATCATCGCTGGGTTCTCACATCGAGCCTGTCGCGCAGCGCATCGCCTGCGAGGTTGCTCGCGAGCACCAATCCTGCCAGCACCACGCCGGGCCACACGCCGAGCATCGGGGCGCTCAGCATGTAGCTTGCGCCCTCGCGGATCATCACCCCGAGCGAAGGCGTGGGGGGCTGCGCGCCCACGCCGAGAAACGAAAGCCCCGCCTCGCCGACGATTGCGCCGGCGAACGCGAAGCTTGCCTCCACGAGCAGGGGGGCGGCGATGTTCGGCATAAGCGCCGTGCGCGCCGTGCGCCACAGCCCCGCCCCCAGTGCAAGCTCCGCCTGCACGAAGGCTTGCGTTTTGAGCGAGCGCACCTGCACGCGCGCAAGCCGCGCAAACCCCGTCCAGCCCACGCAGACGAGCGCCACGACGAGCTTGTCCACGCCCGCGCCAAACGCAGCAGCAAGCGCAATCGCCAAGAGCAGTCCCGGAAATGCGAGCACCACGTCCACCACGCGCATCAAGAGCATCTCCCACCAGCCGCCGAACCAGCCGGCTGCAATGCCCACCGCGGTGCCGATGCATGCGGTCGCGACGACGACGACCGAGGCCACCAGCACGGAAAGCCGCACGCCTGCGCCGAGCCGCGCCAGGATGTCGCGCCCCAGCGGATCGCAGCCGAGCGGATGCGAAGCCGAGGGCATACACAGCGCTTGATGCAAGTCCACCGCATACGGATCCGTTCCCCACAGCTGCGAAAGCGCGACCGCCAAAAGCGCCGGCAAAAGCCCCAGCGCGATCACAAGCGCCCTCATCCGCGCGCCTCCCGCTGGCGCGGGTCAAGCCACAGCGCCAACAGATCCGCGACGAGATTCGCGGCCACATACCCCAGCGCGATCACGAGGATGCAGCCCTGCGCAAGCGGATAGTCCCGCGCTTGGATCGCGTGGATCGTTAGTCTCCCAATGCCGGGCCAGTCGAACACCGTCTCCGTGATCACCGCGCCGCCCAACAGCGCGCCCAGTTGCAGCCCGAACACGGTGACGATCGGCGGCGCGGCAAGCCTCAGCGCATCGCGCCACCAGATCACGCGCTCGGGCACCCCGAACGCGCGCGCGGTGCGGATCGCATCCGAGCTCATCGCCTCAAGGATCGCAGCGCGCGTCATCCGCATCAGGATCGCGGCCAGCGCCGTGCCCAACGTCACCGTCGGAAGCACCAAGCTTCCCTTTTCCTCCATGCCGGACACCGGAAGCCAGCCCAGCTTCAACGCGAACACGAGCATCAGCATCGGGCCGAGCCAAAAGTTCGGGATCGACACGCCCAACAGCGACACCGAGGACAGCAGCGCATCCGGCCAGCGGTTGGAGGCGCGCGCAGCCGCGATCCCCAGCGGCACGCCCAGCCCCACCGCCAGCGCCAAGGCGCTCGCGGCCAGAAGCAATGTGGCCGGCAATCGCTCGGCGATCATCGCCAGCACGGGCTCGCCGTGGATCAGCGAAACGCCCCAGTCCCCGCGCGCAAGATCGGCAAGATACAGCGCAAACTGCGCCCAAAGCGGCTTATCGAGCCCCCACGCGCGGCGAAGCGCCTCCCGATCCGCAGCGGGCGCCCCCTCGCCCAGCATCGCCTCCACCGGATCGCCCGGCGCAAGGTGCAGCACGACGAACACGCACACGAGCACCCCGAACACGGTCGGCGCCGCAGCCAGAAGCCGCGCGCCGATGGTGCGGGCGATCAATCCGCCCAGCGCTCCTCCTCCGGCCAAACGAGCACGGGCTTGCGCGCCGCGCGCGTCTCATCCAGCCGCGTGCGGAACGCAAAATGTGGCGCGGCCTTGAAGGCCTCGGTGCGTCCCGCTTCGACCTCCTCGGCGATCGCGATCATCGCATCGCAGAAACGATCCAAGGTCTCTTTGGATTCGGTTTCGGTGGGCTCAATCAGCATCGCCCCGCGCACGATGAGCGGAAAGTAGATCGTCATCGGATGAAAGCCGTAGTCAATAAGGCGCTTGGCGATATCGAGCGCCGTGATCCCCTGTCGGCGCTGGCGCGCATCGGTGAGCAGCACCTCGTGCTTGCACGGCAGCGGAAACGGGATCTCGTAGTGATCCTTGAGCCGCGCGGCAATGTAGTTTGCAGCCAACACCGCATCCTCGGCGATCCGGTGCAGATGCTCGCGCCCGTGCGCGAGGATGTACGCAAGCGCCCGCAAGAGCACGCCGACATGCCCGAGGCTTCCCAGCATCGGCCCGATCGAGGACGGATCCTCGCGCACGATCCGATAGCGATCGCCGGTCTTCTCGATGCGCGGCGTGGGCAGAAACGGCGCCAAGGCCTCGTTCACCGCCAACGGCCCTGCGCCCGGCCCGCCGCCGCCGTGCGGCGTGGAGAAGGTCTTGTGCACATTGATGTGCAGGCAGTCGATCCCGAGCGCGCCGGGCTTCGCTACACCGACGAGCGCGTTGAGGTTGGCGCCGTCGCCGTAGACGAACCCTCCCGCCTCGT
>CAZTLD010000014.1:0-14486 GCA_964614395.1 uncultured Zetaproteobacteria bacterium | reverse complement strand
ATCCGTGCGCACATTCGCGCGATCACCGAAACGGCCAGGCTCATGCTGCACGACGAAACGGCGCTTGCGGAGTTCGAGCTTTGGCTTGCCGAGCATCAGGCGGAGATTGCGCAGAACCTCTCGCTGGGGGACCTGGTGCAGAAAGGCGCCATCACCTTCCTTTATGCGATCAAGGTCGGGAAACTCCTCTTCGCCGACGAGGATCGGCGGATCAAGCTTGCGCTGCTCGGCGCGCTGCACCATGTAGGTTTTGCGCGCGTGCCCAAAGAAATCCTGCACAAACAAGGCAAGCTCACCTCCCAGGAGCGTGCGCTGCTCACCCGTGCATGGGAGGAAGGCGCAGCGTGGCTGGCCAAGGCGGGGCTGGATGACGCCGAGATCCTGCGCGCCATCCGCGAAACGCCGGAGCGCGTGGACGGAAGCGGCCCCCGGGGGCTGGCCGGATCGGAAATCTCGGAGCTCGGCCAAGTCATTGGGCTGCTCACGACATTTGAGGCGCTCGTGCACCCTCGCCCGTGGCGCCGGAAGCTTACGCCGCGCGAGGCGGTGGCGCTGCTCGTGAAGGAGCACAAGCACCAGTTCGATCGGGAGATGCTCAAGGCGCTCATCGAGGCGATCTCGCTGTACCCGGTGGGCAGCTGGGTGGAGCTCAACACGCACGAAATCGCGCGCGTGATCCGCGTGCACGAGCGCCATCCGCTGCGGCCGATCGTGGAAACGGTCTGGAACAAGGATGGCAAGCGCGTCCAGCCCCGTCGCATTGATCTGCTCAAAAACCCACACCTGCGCATCGAGCGCATCGTCGATTCCGAAGAGCTTCCCAGCGCATGAACGCGATCGGGCCGGAAGAGCTGCGGATGCTCGCGGAGCTCGCTGCGCTGTATCCGGACGATCCGGGATACCTGCGCCGCTACGCTGAAGCGCTGCTGGAGAGCGGCCAGCGTGCGACCGCCATCGAGGTGCTGCGTCGGCTGCATGCGCTGCTCAAAGCGCAGGGGCGCACGCAGGAAGCGCAACACCTTGCCGCCAAGTATCCGGAAATCGGCTGGATGGGGGACAACGCCCGCCCCACACCCGACTTCAACGACCTGCTTGAGGCGCATTTCAGCGCGCTGTGGATGCGCTTGCACACGCAGAAGGCCAGAGAAGGCGCGGTCCTTTGCGCGCCGGACAAGCCCTGCGCGGAGCCTTGGCTCGTGCGCGAGGGAAAAATCGTCTTGCTCGATGCCGCGCGCACGCCGCCTGTGGCGTTCGCTTACGCCGAAGCCGGGGATCTCGTCGGGGTGTTGGCGCACACGCGGCCGGATCTGGCGCTACTGGCCGTGGCTGAAGAGGAAAGCGAGGTCGTACGCCTGCCGCGCAGGCGCTGGACGCAGCTGATGAGCGACTCGCCGGCGATCGCCGGGGCGGTGCGGGATCTCGCCGCATTCCACGAAGTCGCCTGGGCGCTTGCGCAGCTTGCGGCACTGCGCGAGGCGCCGATCCCCGTGCGCATGCGTCTTGCGGCCAAGGCCGAGGTGCGCTCGGCATCCGCGCGCCAACCCGTCGTGCGGGGAGAAATGCGGCTGGATGCGGCGGGCGTGCTCCTTTCCGGCAAGGCCGCCTATGTGCTGATCCGCCACAACCGCGCGCGCGTGCTCAAAACGATCGCGCCAGGCGAGATCGTGGGGCTGGTGCGCTATCCGGAGGAGGAATCAGGCCTGGCGCCGGCCGATGTCGTGGCGCTCACCCCAACGCGCTGGGCCTGGATTCCGCAGTCGCAGTGGATGGCCGCGATGGCCTCCCACCCGAAGCTTGCGCTCGCCCTCATGGAATGGCGGGAAGAAACTTGGCAGGCGATCGCCGAGGCCGCCGCCCGGCGGTGATTCAGTCGCCGCGGGCGATCGCGTCCACAAGCTCCTTGATCGTCGGCTCACGCCCGTTCGCGAACAGCGGATCCTCCGCAAACCGGTACGCGTTGTGGCCGGCGAACATCAGGTTTTCGTCCGGATCGCCGCCGTGGGCGATGTCCTGCAATGTCTTCTGGATGCAGTAGCTGCGGGGGTCGGCCTTCCTGCCGGTCGTGCCGAGCTCGTTCGTCGCCCAGTTGGAAAACAAGCACTGCGAAAGGCAACCCATGCAGCCAAGCTGGTCCTTGCGGATCTCGCGCGCCTTTTCTGGTGTGACGAAGATCAATGTGGAATCCGGCGTGGGCAGCGCCTGCGTGCGCCCTTCCGAGATGTAGAGCTCGGCGCGTTCACGATCGTGCGGGGTGAGATACACGGTCTTCTTGCGGATGCCGAAGGTGAAGGGCTTCGTGTGGTCGCCCATCGGATGGGTCGTAAACGGCATCTCGGTGTCCTGCCGTTCATAAAGCTCATGCAGGAAGCGATTGTAGACGGCGCTCGACCAGAAGCCCGTGGGCGAAAAACGGTTGAGCTTCACGTCCCCTTTGCGCACGCGCCGCAGCCGCGCCTTCCACGCGGCCGAAATCGGCGATTCCTTCGTAAGCAGCGGGCGCGTGCCGAACTGGAATGCCACGGGGCCGATCTCCGGATTGTCCAGCCAGTCCGCCCACTCGCGCAGAAACCACACGCCCCCCGCCATGATGATCGGCACATCCTTGAGGCCGAACTCGTTCATCACGCGCCGCAGCGCCACAACGCGCGGATAAGGCGGCTCGGGCTTGTTCGGATCCTCGGCGTTGGAAAGCCCATTGTGACCACCCGCAAGCCACGGATCTTCGTAAACCACGCCACCCAGCCATTCCGGATACTTGCGATACGAGCGCAGCCATAGCGCCCGGAACGCGCGGGCGCTGGAGACGATCGGGTAGTAGTAGCAGCGATATTTCGCCGCGATCGGCGCCAGCCGAAACGGCATGCCGGCGCCCGCGGTCACGCCGTGGATCAGATCCCCGACAGCCTCAAGCACCCCTTCGAGCACGCGCTGCGCGCCGCCCATCTCCCAGAGGATGTTCATGTGAATGCGTCCGCGGCCGCCGGCTACTTCGTGCGCGATCTTCGCCTGCGCAATGCCGCCTGCAATCCCCTGCGCGACCAGTTCCTCGAAACGCTCCTTGCGCGTGCGCCCGTGATAGACGGGCGGGCGCAGCTTGCCGTCCTCGTCGTAAAGATCGGCGTTCACGGCCGAGAACGTCCCCACCGCGCCTGCCGCGGCGAACGCCCCGGCCGTGCGGCCGGTGGAGGCGCTGATTCCCTTGCCGCCCTCGACGATCGGCAGCACCTCGGCTCCGGACAAGCGGATCGGCTTCAGCTCAATCGGCATCGCACCCCCTTGATCCACGCAGAAACAGCCGATAGGCGGGGTTGCTCGTTTCCTCGACGAACGGATACCCAAGCGCTTTCAGATGCATCAAAAGATCCTCGCGCTCCTCGGGCGGGACTTCAATCCCCGCGAACACGCGCCCGAAGTCCGCGCCGTGATTGCGATAGTGGAACATCGAGATGTTCCAGCGCCCGCTGATCTTGGAAAGAAACTCCAACAGCGCTCCGGGCCTTTCCGGGAACTCGAAGCGGAACGCCACTTCATTCGGCGCAAGCTCCGTGCGCCCGCCCACCATGTGGCGGATATGGAGCTTGGCAAGCTCGTTGCCGCGCAGATCGATCACCGGATAGCCCGCTCCCTCCAGCGCCGCGATGATCGCATCTCCCTCTTCGGGGCGCTCGATCTCCACGCCCACGAACACATGCGCCTCTTGGCGGCTTGAGATGCGGTAGTTGAACTCGGTGATGCGCCGGCGGCCGATGATGCGGCAAAACGCAAGGAACGAACCGGGGCGCTCCGGGATCGTGGCCGCAAACAGGATCTCGCGCCCCTCGCCCATCTCGGTGCGCTCGGCGACATGGCGGAGCCGATCGAAGTTCATGTTCGCGCCGCTGGCGATCGCAACCAGCAGCCGTCCTTCAATCCCTTGCGTGCGCACATAGCGCTTGAGCCCCGCAACGGAAAGGGCGCCAGCGGGCTCCAAAATCGTGCGCGTGTCTTCATACACGTCTTTGATCGCCGCGCAGATCTCGTCCGTGTCCACGCGCACCCAGTCGTCCACGAGCTCGCGCGCAATCGCAAAGGTCAGCTCGCCCACCTCGCGCACCGCAACACCATCCGCGAAGATCCCCACCTGGTCGAGCCGCACGCGCCTTCCCGCCTCCACCGAGCGCGTCATCGCATCGGCGTCGGCAGGCTCCACGCCGACGATGCGCGTGGACGGTGAAAAGCGCTTCAGCCACAGCGCGATGCCGGCGATCAGTCCGCCCCCGCCCACCGGCACGAAGACCGCATACGGGTCTTCCGGCGTCTGGCGCAGGATCTCCATGCCGATCGTGCCTTGGCCTGCGATCACCCACGGATCGTCGTAGGGATGCACGAACACGCGCTTTTCGTCTTTGGCCATGCGCAACGCGGTTTCGCTTGCGTCGCTGTAGGTGTCGCCCGCAAGCACCACGCGCGCACCGAGCCGACGCACCGCATCCACCTTGATCGTCGGCGTCGTTTCCGGCATCACGATCACGGCCTCGATCCCAAGCCGGCGGCTCGCCAGCGCCACGCCTTGGGCATGGTTGCCGGCCGAGGCGCAGATCACGCCGCGGGCGCGCTCTTCGGGCGTGAGGTTCGCGATGCGGTTGTAGGCACCGCGCAGCTTGAACGAAAACACCGGCTGCATGTCCTCGCGCTTGAGCCACACGGCATTGCCCAGCCGCTCGCTGAGCTTGGCGGCGCGATCCAGCGGCGTTTCCAGCGCCACATCGTAAACGCGCGCGCGCGCGATCGCGTGGATGAAGTCAAAGCTTTTGGCGTCCGTCATACGGCGCGCGTTTCTAGCGTCAAATCCGCCGATTGACGAGCGCAAAACGCGCTTCCACACTCGCGCCAGGGGTCAGCGACGATGAAACAAGCGCGCTTTTTGCGGATTTATCTGCTCGAATCGGACAAGATCGACGGCAAGCCGGCGCTGGAAGCCGTGATCCGCTGGTGCAAGGAGGCCGGTCTTTCGGGGCTCACCGTCGTGCGCGCGATCGAGGGCGTGGGCACGCACGGCGTGCACAGCGCATCTTTTCTTGCGCTCTCATCCAGCCTTCCTCTGATCGTGGAGGCGGTGGACACGCCGGAGAACATCGAGCGCGCGATCGCCCACCTGCGCCCGAGAATCGGCCATCGGCTCGTCGTGAGCTGGCCGGTGGAGGTGATGCGCACCGATGATCACGCCTGAGATGCTCTCCCGCTCGCTTCTGTTCGCGCCGCTCGCCGAAGCGGAGCGCGCGAAGATTTGCGCGCGCATGCACGAAAAGGCGTATCCCGCGGGTGCGATGATCTTCGCCGAGGGCGATGCAGGCGATGCGCTTTATCTCGTGCTCGAGGGCGAGGTGAAGATCGGCGCGACGACTCCGGACGGGCACGAAATCGTCTACGCGGTGCTCGGGCCGGGCGCTTTCTTCGGCGAGCTTGCGCTGATCGACGGCCACCCGCGCTCGGCGTATGCCGCGGCGATCACGAAAACGCGCCTCGCGGTGCTTGCGCGCGAGCGCTTCGAGGCGTTGCTTGATGAATCGCCTGCGATGGCGCGGGCGCTGCTTGCGGAACTCGCCGCGCGATTGCGCCGCGCGGATCGCACGATCGTGCGCATCTCGGGGCTTGACGCGCATCGGCGGGTGTGCGCATGGCTGTTGGACCAGGCCGAGCATGCGCTCGCCGAAAGCCGCGACGGGCGCATGCTCTTGGCGCTGCCCGCCCAGCAACTGATCGCCGACCAGATCTCCACCAGCCGCGAGACCGTCGCGCGCGCGCTCAGCAAGCTGCGCAGGCTCGGGGTGCTTGCGCCTGCAGGCGGTCGCGGCCGCTATTGGGCGGACATCGCGGCGCTTCGCGAAATCGTCGCCTCAGCCGAGTGAATAGCCTTCAAGCTCCAGCGGATTCTTGCCGCCAAACCAGACGAGCGGCCCCTCAGGCGAAGGCAGCGTCAGGATCTCGCAGCCCGTTTCGGTGATCGCGATCGTGTGCTCGAACTGCGCGGACAATGACTTGTCGCGCGTGACGACCGTCCAACCATCCTTGAGCACCTTCACCTCGGGCTTGCCAAGGTTCACCATCGGCTCGATCGTGAACACCATCCCGGGCACGAGCTCCGGGCCGGTGCCGGGCTTGCCGTAGTGCAGCACCTGCGGCTCCTCGTGGAAGCGCCGCCCGATCCCGTGCCCGCAGTATTCGCGCACGACCGAGCAGCCCTGCGCCTCGACGAAGCTTTGGATCGCATGGCCGATGTCGCCCAGCCGCGCGCCCGGGCGCGCGGCGGCGATGCCGACTTCCAGCGCCTTTTTCGCGACCTCAACGAGCCTTCTCGCCTTCGGCTTGACCCTGCCCACGCAAAAGGTCTTGCTGGTATCGCCGTGCCAGCCGTCCATGATCGTCGTCACATCCACATTGACGATGTCGCCTTCCTTGAGCCGCTTGCCCGACGGAATCCCGTGGCACACCACATGGTTGACCGAAGTGCACACCGACTTCGGAAAGCCGTGATAGCCAAGCGGCGCGGGCCTGGCGCCTGCGCGCACCGTGAAAATATGAATGATCTCGTTGATCTGGTCGGTCGTGATCCCAGGGCGGATGTACGGCTCGATGAAGACGAGCGCATCCGCGGCGTGACGGCACGCGCGCCGCATCTGCTCAATCTCTTCCGGCGTCTTCAACTCGATCATGCGCCATGCCCCAGCAAGAACAGCTTCGCCAACCCCAGAAACGCGAAGAAGCCACAGACGTCGGTGAAGGTCGTCACGATCGTGCCGGACGCAAGCGCCGGATCCACGCCCACGCGCTTGAGCACGAGCGGCACGGCCGCTCCAACGAGCGCCGCGATCAACAGATTGATCAACATCGCGGCGGCGATGACCGCGCCCAGCCGCCATCCCCAATCCGGGTACCACAACGCCGCGATCACCGCGATCAATATCGCGAATCCCACGCCCTCAAGCGCCCCCACCGCGATTTCCTTGACCAGCGCCCGGCGCGCGTTGGCCCAGGTGATCCGGCCAAGCGCAAGATTGCGCACGATCACGGTGAGCGTCTGCGTGCCCGCGATCCCGCCCATGCTGGCCACGATCGGCATCAGCACCGCGAGCGCCACCACCTGCGCGATCGTGTCCTCAAACAGGCGCACGACGCTCGATGCGAGGATCGCGGTGATCAGGTTCACGAACAGCCAAACGCTCCGCCGCCGCGCCGTCGTCGGCACCGGCTCCGCCAGATCGTCCTCATCGGAAAGATGCGCGAGGCGATAAATGTCCTCAGTGGCCTCGTCCTGCACGACGTCGATGATGTCGTCCGCGGTGATCCGCCCCACAAGCCTTCCTTGCTCGTCCACGACCGGCATCACGAGCACATCGTGCTCCTCAAACAGCCGCGCCACTTCGGCCTGGTCCTGGCCGACGCTCACCCGCGGGAACGAACGATCGGCGATCGCAGCGATGTTTTCGTTCGGATCGTGCACCAAAAGCTGAACGAGCGGCAGCACCCCGACGAGCCGGTCGTCGTCGTCCACGACATACACATAGTTGAGGTTCTCAATCCCCCGGCCCCAGCGGCGGAGCACCTCGATCACGCGGCCCACCGTCCAGTCCGCGCGCACCTTGAACAGCTCCGCCTGCATGAGGCCGCCGGCGGTCTCTTCGCCGTAGCGCAGAAGCGACTCGATCTCGCGCCGCTCGCTGGGGCGGATGCGGGCGAGCACCTCGCGCACGAGCAAAGGCTCGGCTTCCAAAAGGAGGTCCGCGGCGTCGTCGGAGCTGAGCGCCTCCGCCCAACGGCTGAGGGTGGCCGCATCCACCTGCCGCAAGATCTCCCGGCGCACCACCTCCGGAAGCTCCAACAGCACCTCGCCGCTCTTCTCGTCTTCAAGCAGCGCGAGCACCTTCAGCGCCATCTCCGGATCGCGCAGGTCGGCCAACATGGCGGCGATCGCCGCCGGCGAAAGGGCACGAAGCTCCTCGCGGAGCCGCTCGGGAGACTCCGCGTAAAGCTTTCTCATCGCTTCGGCGCTCAGCTTTTCCATCGCCTGCGGCACACGACCCCCTTTCGCCAAAAGGCGGAAAAGGCTAGCGCCGCGCGCCCACTTTCGCACTCGGCCGAGCGCGGTTTTTCGCTTGCCCGCACGAGCAAAACCCCAAAAGCCTCTAGCTTGGTGGAGAACGAGCCCGCCACGCGCTAGCGTATCGCCCCCTTTGGCGGCGGTGGCCGCAATCTGCACCTGGGAGTGTGCCGATGACGATGACACGCCGACCCGTCCGTGAAGGCCTTTACGACTCGACGCGAGAGCACGACGCCTGTGGCGTTGGCTTCATCGCTCACCTCAAAAACCAAAAGAGCCACAAGATCATCGAGGACGGGCTGGAGATCCTCGTGCGGCTCACGCACCGGGGCGCGGCCGGCGCCGACCCGCGCGAAGGCGACGGCGCAGGGATCCTGTTCCAGCTGGACGATGGCTTCTTTCGCACCGTCGCCGAAGAGCAAGGGATCGCGTTGCCGGAACCGGGGCGCTATGCGGTGGCGCAGGTGTTCTTCCCGCAAAACGACGACTACCGCGAGACATGCCGCCGCATCTTTGCGCAAACCGTCGCCGAAGAGGGCTTGAAGCTTCTGGGCTGGCGGCGCGTGCCGACCGACCGCGTGCGCGCGGATCTGCCGCCTGCCGTGGTCGCGCGCGAGCCGGTGATCGAGCAGGCGTTCATCGCAGCGGGCGACGAAATCCCGAATCAAGCGGCGTTCGAGCGCAAGCTGTTCGTCGCGCGCAAGGTGATCGGGCATCGCGTGCGGGCGCTCGGGCGCGACGATCCGGCGGCGTTTTACATCTGCTCGATGTCTTCGCGCACGATCGTCTACAAGGGCATGTTTCTGGCCTATCAGCTGCCCGCCTACTATGCGGATCTGCGCGATGCGCGGCTGGAAAGCGCGTTCGCGATCGTGCACCAGCGCTTTTCCACGAACACATTGCCTGCCTGGGAGCTTGCGCATCCGTTCCGGATGGTCGCGCACAACGGCGAGATCAACACGCTGCGCGGCAACATCAACTGGATGAACGCGCGCCGGCACGCGATGAAGTCCGAGCTTTTAGGCAAGGATCTCGAGAAGATCTGGCCGGTGATCGTCGAAGGCCAGTCCGACACCGCGTGTTTCGACAATGCGCTTGAGCTGCTCGTGATGGGCGGCTACGAGCTTGCGCACGCCGCGATGCTGATGATCCCGGAGGCGTGGAGCGGTAACCCGCTGATGGACGAGGACAGGCGTGCGTTTTACGAGTATCACGCCGCGCTGATGGAGCCGTGGGATGGGCCTGCGGCGGTCGTGTTCACGGACGGCGTGCGCATCGGCGCCACGCTCGATCGCAACGGGCTGCGGCCTGCGCGCTATCTCGTCACGAAGGACGACATCGTGATCGGCGCGTCCGAAGCGGGCGTGCTGGACGTGCCGGAAGACAAGATCGTCAAGAAGTGGCGGCTGCAGCCGGGCAAGATGTTCCTCGTGGACTTGGAGCAAGGCCGGATCATCGACGACGACGAGCTCAAGCGGGATCTCGCCCGCCGCAGGCCCTACAAGGCGTGGCTGAAGGAAACGCAATACAAGCTTGAGGAGTTGCCCGAGGAGATCGCGCCGCAAACGCCGGAGCACGAGGACATCGTGCGACGGCAGCGGATGTTCGGCTACACGATGGAAGACCTCAAGCTCATCATCGCGCCGATGGCGGTCTCAGGCCAGGAGCCGGTCGGCTCGATGGGCAACGACACGCCTCTCGCCGTGCTCTCCAACCGCCCGAAGCTGATCTACAACTACTTCCGGCAGCTGTTCGCGCAGGTGACGAACCCGCCGATCGACCCGATCCGCGAAGAGATCGTGATGAGTCTTGCCACGATCATCGGCCCGCGGCCGAATCTGCTTGCGGTGGACCAGACCGAGCCGTGGATCCGGCTGGAGGCTGAGCAACCGATTCTCACGAACGCGGACCTGGAGAAGATCCGTCACATCGCCGATCGCACGCACGGGAAGTTCCGCACCGTGACGCTTTCCATCTGCTATCCGGCCGAGGAGGGCGCCGAGGGCATGGAAAAGGCGCTGGAGCGCCTGTGCGCCGAGGCGGAAGAAGCGGTGCGGGCGCATGCGAACATCATCATCCTTTCCGATCGCGACGCCGGCCCCGATCGCATCGCGATTCCGGATCTTCTGGCGCTGTCTGCGGTGCACCACCACCTGATCCGCAAGGGGCTGCGCACCGAAACAGGGCTGGTCGTGGAAACCGGGCAGGCGCGCGAGGTGCACCACTTCTGCACGCTCGCCGGCTACGGCGCGGAAGCGATCAACCCGTATCTGGCGCTGGATACGGTCGTGGATTTGCACCGGCAGGGGTTGCTTTTGCCGGAGCTCAGCGCCGAGGAGGCGGTGGCGCGCTACATCAAGGCCGTGGACAAGGGGATCCTCAAGGTGATGTCGAAGATGGGGATCTCCACCTATCAGTCCTACTGCGGCGCGCAGATCTTCGAGGCGGTGGGGCTTTCGCGCGCGTTCGTCGAGCGCTACTTCACCGGCACGCCCACGCAGATCGAAGGCGCGGGCCTGCGTGAGATCGCAGAGGAAACCGTGCGCCGGCACAAGGCCGCATGGCAGACGAAGACCGATACGCTTTTGGATGTCGGCGGCGAGTATGCGTGGCGCGCGCGCGGGGAGGCGCACCTTCTGGGGCCGGAGAACATCGCCAAGCTCCAGCACGCGGTGCGCACCGGCAACTACGAGCTTTACAAAGAATTCGCGCGCTCGGTGAACGACCAGAGCCGCCAGCTGCTCACGCTGCGGGGGCTGTTCAAGTTCAAGAAGCGCAACCCGATCCCGATCGACGAGGTGGAGCCGGTGGAGGCGATCGTCAAGCGCTTTTCCACCGGCGCGATGAGCTTCGGCTCGATCTCGGAAGAGGCGCACACGACCCTAGCGATTGCGATGAACCGGCTGGGCGGCAAGTCCAACACCGGCGAGGGCGGCGAGGAGCCGGAGCGCTTCAAGCCGTTGCCGAATGGCGACTCCGCGCGCAGCGCGATCAAGCAGGTAGCAAGCGGCCGCTTCGGCGTCACCACCGAATACCTCGTCAACTCCGATCAGATTCAGATCAAGATCGCGCAGGGCGCGAAGCCCGGCGAAGGCGGCCAGCTTCCGGGCCACAAGGTGGACAAGCGCATCGCGCGCGTGCGCCACTCCACGCCCGGCGTGGGGCTGATCTCGCCGCCGCCCCATCACGACATCTACTCGATCGAAGACCTCGCGCAGCTGATCTTCGATCTCAAGAACGTCAACCCCGAGGCCGAGATCTCGGTCAAGCTCGTCGCCGAGATCGGCGTGGGCACGATCGCGGCCGGCGTCGTCAAGGGCAAGGCCGATCATGTCGTGATCGCCGGCCACGACGGCGGCACCGGCGCAAGCCCGCTTACCAGCATCAAGCACGCCGGCTGCCCGTGGGAGCTGGGGCTTGCGGAAACGCAGCAGGTCTTGATTCGCAACCGGCTGCGCGCGCGCGCGGCGGTGCAGGTGGACGGCCAGATCCGCACCGGCCGCGATGTCGTGATCGCAGCGCTTCTCGGCGCGGACGAGGTGGCGTTCGGCACGATCGCGCTGGTGGCGATCGGGTGCGTGATGATGCGCAAGTGCCACCTCAACACCTGCCCGGTGGGCGTGGCGACCCAAGATCCGAATCTGCGCAAGAAGTTCGTCGGCAAGCCCGAGCACTTGGAGAACTACATGCGCTTCGTCGCCCAAGAGGTGCGCGAGCTGATGGCGGAGCTGGGCTTTCGCACCTTCGACGAAATGGTCGGCAAGGCGCACGAAGTGCTGGACATGAACGACGCGATCAAGCACTGGAAGTCGCAAGGGCTTGATCTTTCGCCGCTGCTCGCCCCGCCGCCGGATACGGGCGAGCCGCTCTACCATTGTGAAGCACAGCACCACGAAATCGATAAAGTCAAAGACCGGGAGCTCATCCGCCTGGCGGAGCCTGCGCTGGAGCGCGGCGAAAAGGTGCAGATCGAGATGCCGATCAAGAACACCGATCGCACCTTCGGCGCGATGCTCTCGGGCGAGATCGCCAAGCGCTACGGCCACAAGGGCCTTCCCGACGACACGATCCACATCAAGCTCAACGGCGTGGCCGGCCAAAGCTTCGGCGCGTGGCTGGCGCGCGGCGTGACCTTGGAGCTTGCGGGCGAGGCGAACGACTACGTCGGCAAGGGCCTGTGCGGCGGCAAGATCATCATCTATCCCCCGAAGGATTCGCCGATCGTGCCGGAGGAGAACATCATCGTCGGCAATACGGTGCTGTTCGGCGCGATCGAGGGCGAGTGCTACTTCCGCGGCGTGGCCGGCGAGCGCTTCGCGGTGCGCAACTCCGGCGCGATTGCGGTCGTGGAGGGCGTGGGCGATCACGGCTGCGAGTACATGACCGGCGGCACCGTGGTCGTGCTCGGCCCCACCGGCCGGAACTTCGCCGCTGGCATGAGCGGCGGGATCGCCTATGTGCTGGACGAGGACGGCACCTTCGAGTCCCGCTGCAACCTCGCGCAAGTGGCGCTGGAGCCGGTGCTCGCCGAGGCCGAGGCGCTCGAGGCCTGGGAGCATCAGGGCCCGGATCTGGAAACGCACGGGCGCGTGGAGATCAAGCACAGCCTGGACCAGAACGACCAGCGGATCCTGCGCACGCTGATTGCGCGGCATGCGCGCTTCACCGGTTCCACCGTCGCGCAGCGGATTCTGGACGACTGGGCGGCGTATCTGCCGAAGTTCGTGAAGGTGATGCCGCTCGAATACCGGCGGGCGCTTGCGGAGCTTGAGGCCGAGCGGCGCCGGGCCAAGGAGGTCGTGCATGGGTAAGCCCACCGGATTCATCGAATATCCGCGCGAGGATCTGCGCTACGAGCCGGTTGGCGACCGCATCCAGCACTGGCACGAGTTCGTGCGCCTGCCGGACGACATGGCGCGCCAGGGCGCGCGCTGCATGGACTGCGGGATTCCGTTCTGCCACAACTTCTGCCCGATCCACAACATCATCCCCGAGTTCAACGACGCGGTCTACCGCGGGCGCTGGCGGGAGGCGCTCGAGATCCTCTCGTCCACGAACAACTTCCCGGAGATCACCGGGCGCGTGTGCCCTGCCCCGTGCGAAGAGGCCTGCACCGTGAACCTGATCGGCGATGCGGTCTCGATCAAGAACATCGAGCTTGCGATCGCCGAGCGCGGCTGGCGCGAGGGCTGGATCACGCCGAAGATCCCGCTGCGGCGCACCGGCAAGAAGGTGGCGATCGTAGGCTCGGGCCCGGCGGGGCTTGCGTGCGCGCAGCAGCTTGCCCGCGCGGGGCACGCGGTCGAGGTCTTCGAAAAGGCCGACCGCATCGGCGGGCTTTTGCGCTACGGGATCCCGAACTTCAAGCTCGACAAGCGCGTGATCGACCGAAGGCTTGCGCAGCTGCGCGCCGAGGGCGTCGTGTTCCACACGAACACCTGCGTGGGCAAGGACATTCCGGCCAAGGCGCTGCTTGAGCGCTTCGACGCGGTGGTGCTCGCAGGCGGCGCGGAAAAGCCGCGCGATCTGGAGGTGCCGGGGCGGGAGCTTTCTGGCATCCACTTCGCGATGGAATACCTCACGCAGGCGACGCGCCGCGTGCTCGGCGATCCCGAGCCCGAGGGCGGCTGGATCAACGCCGAGGGCAAGCATGTGGTCGTCGTCGGCGGCGGCGACACCGGAAGCGACTGCATCGGCACCGCCAACCGCCAAGGCGCGCGCTCGATCGTGCAGCTTGAGATCCTGCCGAAGCCCCCGGAAGCAGTGGACAAGCTCACCACATGGCCGTTCTGGCCGCGGAAGCTGCGCACCTCCACCTCGCACGAGGAAGGATGCGAGCGGCTGTGGGCGGTGTCCACGAAGCGCTTCCTCGGCGACGAGCAAGGCCATGTGCGGGCGCTTGAGATCGTCGATGTGGAGTGGACGCAGGACGAACAAGGCCGCTGGCGGATGCACGAAAAGCCGGAGACGAAGCGCGAGCTTCGGGCGGACTTGGTGTTCCTCGCGATGGGTTTCGTGCACCCGGTGCACGAGGGGCTCATCGAGGAGCTGGGGCCCGAGCTGGATGCGCGCGGCAACGTGAAGGCGGACACGGTGAACTACCAGACGAGCATCCCGAAGGTGTTCGCATGCGGCGACATGCGCCGGGGCCAGTCGCTGGTCGTCTGGGCGATCCGCGAGGGCCGGCAGTGCGCGGCGGCCGTGGACGAATATCTGATGGGCGAAACGGCGCTGCCGAGGATCTAGGTGGCGAAAGTCTGGCTTCGGTCCACGATCACCTGCCCTGCCTGCGGGCAGAAGAGCACGCATACGATGCCCGAAGACGCCTGCCAGTGGTTTCTCAACTGCCCTGCGTGCGGCGCGCTGCTCAAGCCGAAGCCGGGCGACTGCTGCGTGTTCTGCTCCTATG
>CAZTLD010000013.1:0-14777 GCA_964614395.1 uncultured Zetaproteobacteria bacterium | reverse complement strand
ATGTGACCGTGAACCGCGGCACCGAAGGCGGCGGGATGCTCACGAAGATCGGCTCAGATTGCCTTTTCATGGCCTCGAGCCACGTCGCGCACGATTGCATCGTGCACGATCACGTGATCATGGCGAACTCGGCTGCGCTCGGCGGGCACGTCGAGGTCGGCGAGCGGGCGATCCTCGGGGGGCTGGTCGGCGTGCACCAGTTCTGCCGCGTGGGGCGGCTGGCGATGCTGGCGGGGCTTTCCGGCGCGAATCTGGATGCGCCGCCGTTTTGCTTGGTGGCTGGCGGCTACCGGCCGCGGGTGGTGGGGCTCAACCTCGTGGGATTGCGGCGCGCGGGGATTGGGGCTGAGGCGATCGCGAGGCTCAAGCGGCTTTTGCCGCTTTTGCTCCGGCCGGGCGGCGCGCGCGCGGATAGGATCAAAAAGGCGCGCGAGATCGCGGCGGGGTGCGCGGAGGCCGAGGAATTCGTGCGTTTCGTGGAGACGAGCGAGCGCGGGGTGCTGCGGCTTGAGTAAGCCACAGGCGGTCGGCTTGATCGCTGGCTACGGGGCTTTGCCGCGGCTGGCGGCCGAGGCGCTGCGCCGGCGCGGTGTGCGCGTTGTGGCTGCGGCGGTGCGCGAGGAGGCGGATGCGTCGCTTGCCTCGGTGGTGGACGAGATCCGCTGGCTTGGCGTGGGGCAACTGGGGGCGGCGCGGCGGTTCTTCGCCGAGCAGGGCTGCCAAGATCTCGTGATGGCGGGCAAGGTGCGCAAGGTGCACCTTTTCCGCAACTTCCGCCCCGATCTGGACGCGATGGGGTTGCTCTGGAAGCTCAAGGACTGGCGCGATGCGACGATTCTGAGCGCGATCGTGCGCTACTTTGAGGAGCGGGGATTTCGCTGGCTTTCGCAGCTTGAGATCGATCCTGCGCTTGTCGCGCCGCAAGGCGCGATCGCTGGGCGTGCGCCCGATGCGAAAACGCTCCGCTGGATGCAGGCGGCGCTCGCCCAGGCGAAGGCGCTCGCGGGGATGGAGATCGGGCAGACGATCGTGGTCAAGCAGGGGACGATGCTTGCGGTCGAGGCCGCCGAGGGGACGGACGAAGCCATCCGGCGCGGCGGCCGGCTGGGCGGGGGCGAAGCGATCGTCGTGAAGGCGGCCCGGCCCGATCAGGATCCGCGGTTCGACGTGCCGGGCGTGGGCGTGGGCACGATCCGCGCGATGGCCGAATCCGGTTGCCGGTGGCTGGCCGTCGAGGCCGGCATGACCTTGCTTTTGGAGCGTGAGCGGATGGTTGAAGAGGCCGCCCGCGCCGGCATTGGCATCTACGGGTTGGCTGCCGATGGCGGATAAGATCGCCGTTGCCGTGATTGGGGCGGGGAGGTTGGGGCGCTTTCATGCGCTCAAGTACGCGCAGATGCCGGATGTGGAGCTGCGCTGGGTCGTGGATGCGGATGCTTCGCGTGCGCAAAGCGTGGCCGAGGAAGCAGGCGCTGCGCGTTGGGGCACGGATTGGCGTGCGGTGTTGGGCGAGGCGCAGGCGGCAAGCATCGCCACACCCACCTCCACGCACGCGCAGGTGGCGGTGCCGATGCTGGAAGCAGGGCTGGATCTGCTCGTGGAAAAGCCGCTGGCGGATACGCCGGACGCAGCCGAGGCCATCCACCGTGCCGCCATAGCCCATCGGCGGGTGCTGATGGTTGGGCATGTGGAGCGCTTCAACCCCGCTGTGCGGGCATTGGGGGCGTTGCGCAATCCGCGTTTCATCGAATCGGTGCGGGTGTCGCCGTTTCCGGCGCGGTCGCTCGACGTTTCGGTGGTGTTGGATTTGATGATCCACGATCTGGATTTGGTCTTGGAACTGGTTGGGGCGCCGGTCGTGGCGCTGGAAGCACTGGGCACGCCGGTGCTCACTCCGCACATTGACATCGCGCAGGCCAGGCTTCGCTTTGCGAATGGGGTCGTGGCCCAGATCACGGCCAGCCGCGTGAGCCGCAAGGCGGAGCGTGTGCTGCGCGTGTTTGCGCCGGGGATGTATCTGTCCGCGGATCTGAGGGAGCGCAAGCTCGTGCGGGTGCGGGCGGAGCATGGCGCTCTGCGCGAGGAGGTGGAAAGCTTTCCGGATGAGGATCCGCTATTTGCGGAGCTTTCCCATTTCGTGAGTTGCGTGCGCACGCGTGCCCAGCCGCTTGTGGACGGCGCCACCGGCGTTGAGGCGGTCAGGATCGCCGCCCGTGTGCATCAGTGTATCGAGGGAGGTTGAAATTGCGGATTCCGATGGTGGACGTGGCGGGGATGGCTAGGCGCGACGAGGAGGCGCTCATCGAGGCCGTGCGCGCGCAACTCAGGCGGGGCGATTTCATTTTGGGCGAGGCGGTGGGCCGCCTCGAAGAGACGTTCGCCGAGTATTTGGGTGCGGCGGCGTGCGTGGGCGTGAACTCAGGCACGGATGCGCTGTTGATCGCGCTTGAGGCGCTGGGCGTGGGCCCGGGTGATGAGGTGATCACGACGCCCTTCACCTTTGCTGCGACGGCCGAGGTAATCGTGCGGCTGGGCGCAAGGCCGGTGTTCGTCGACATTGACCCCGAGGACTTCAACCTTGATCCCGAAAAGGTGGAAGCGGCGATCACGAAGCGCACGAAGGCGATCGTGCCGGTGCACCTGTTCGGGCAGCCCGCGGCGATGCCGCAGCTTCTTGAGATCGCCGCCAACCATGGCCTCGTCGTCGTCGAGGACTGCGCGCAGGCCGCAGGCGCGTCGCTTGACGGGCGCAAGTGCGGCGCGTGGGGCGATGCGGGGTGCTTCAGCTTTTTCCCGAGCAAGAACCTTTCCGGTTTTGGCGACGGCGGCATGATCGCCTGCGCCGATCCCGAAGTCGCCGCACGGATGCGCGCGCTGCGCAACCACGGGCAGTTTGCGCGCTACCGCTACGAGATGGTGGGCTACAACAGCCGGCTCGATGCGCTGCAGGCGGCGATGCTGCTCGTGCGCCTGCCTAGGCTCGACGAAGACAACGCCGCGCGCCGGCGGGTCGCCGCGTGGTATCGCGAGTTGCTTAGGGATGCGCCGCTGCGGCTGCCGCGCGAGGTGCGCGGCGTGCATGTCTGGCACCAGTTCACGGTTTTGCTGCCGGAGGGTGCGGATCGCGGCGCGGTGCAGGCGCAGTTGAAGGAACAAGGTATTGCCAGCGCCATCTACTATCCCACGCCGCTTTACCGGCAGCCCGCCTATGCCGCCTATAAACGCCCGTGCCCCGTGGCCGAAGAGGTGGCGGCGCGCTGCCTTTCGCTTCCGATCCATCCGCTGATGACGCGCCAGCAGTGCGCCGAGGTGGCCGAAGCGCTCATACGCGCGTTGGGTTAGCCGTGCCGCGGATCATGATCAGCTGCGGCGAGCCAAGCGGCGAGATCTACGCCGCCGGCATCGTGGACGCGCTCCGAAAGAAGCTTCCAGAGGCGGAAGTGTTGGGGCTGGGCGGCGATCTGCTGGCACAGCGGGATGTGAGGCTTGTGGGGCGCTACGGGGAGCTTGCCGTCATTGGGCTTGCTGAGGCGCTCCGGGGGCTGGGGCGGGCGCGCGCGCTTTTGCGGCGGCTTGCCGAGGCGATGGATGCGTGGCGGCCCCAGGTCCTGATCTGCGTGGACTTCAAGGAGTTCAACCTCAGCCTTGCCAAGGCCGCGCACCGGCGCGGGATTCCGGTCGTGTTCTTCGTTGGGCCGCAGCTTTGGGCATGGCGGCCTGGGCGGGCGAAGGTGTATGCGCGCTATGTGGAGAAGCTGGCGTTGTTGTTTCCGTTTGAGACGAAGTATTACGAGGGCCTGCCGATAGACGCGCGCTTCGTCGGCCATCCGAGCGCGTGGCTTGCGAAGACGGCCAAGGCCGCCGACGTGCGGCAGGCGGGGCTGGATCCTGATCATCCATTGCTTTTGCTGCAGCCGGGATCGCGCGCGCGCGAGATCGCCCAGCTGGGGCCGGTGATGCTGGCCGCGTGGCGGCTTTTGCGCGCGGAGTTTCCCAAGCTGCAGGCGGCGGTGCTTGCGCCGGCGCATCTTGCGCATCCATTTTACGACGAAGCGCAGGCGCAGGGCGTGCCGGTGGTGCGCGCAGATGGAATGGCCTGGCGCAAGGCCGCGGCGGCTTCCCTAGTCGCCTCCGGCACCGCGGCGCTTGAGACCGCGATGGCGGGCACCCCAGGCGCGATCCTCTACAAGCTTTCGCCGCTAAGCTTTTGGCTTGGCAAGAGGCTCGTGCGCGTGCCGTATGTGGGGATGCCGAACATTCTTTTGGGCGAGGAGGCGATGCCGGAGCTTTTGCAGGATGAGGCGACCCCCGAGCGCGCCGCCCAAGCGGTGCGCCCGTGGATCGCCGACTCCGCCGCGCGCAAGGCCTCATCGGAAAAGCTTGCCGCGCTTGCCGAGATGCTCGATACCGGCCGGTCGCCGCTGTATCAGGTGGCGGAGATGGCGATCGAGGCGATGCAAGGGGCGGGGTGAGCGAGGAGGCTTGCGTCGTTTCCGTGGCGGTGTTCGCGCCGCCTTACGGCTCGTTCAGCTACCTCTGGCCGAAGCGCTTCGGAAGCCCCCAATGCGGCGTGCGCGTGCGCGTGCCGTTCGGGCGCAGCCTGCGCGTGGGCGTGGTGAACGGGCTGGAGGCCGAGCCTCCCGAGGGCGTGGCGCTCAAGCCCATCGCCGACCTTCTGGACGAAACGCCGCTTTACGACTCCGCGCGCAGCCAATGGTTGGCGCGTCTCGGCCGCTACTACCTTGCCACCGAAGCGGAGATCTGGCAGCTCGGACTTGCATGGGCGCAAGGCCTGGACTACGCGCGGTTGCGTGCGCCAGAGCTACGGCAGCTTGCACGCGCGGATCCGGAGCTTGCGCGCGCGTTTCCCGACCGGCGCGCGCGCACGCTGAGCTATCTCGTGCGCAAAGGGATCGATGCGCCGCACCATCGCGTTCGGCGCGCGCTCAGCGCGGGCCTGTTGCAGGAAGAACCCGTGCCGCCGCCGTGGGAGGCATCGGAAGGCGCATCCCAACTGGAGCTGACCGACGAGCAGGCTGCGGCCGCCCGTCGCATCGCGGAAAGCTTGGGGCGCTTTGCGGTGTTCGTGCTCGACGGCCCCACCGGCTCGGGCAAGACCGAGGTGTATTTCGCCGCCGCCCGCCGCGCGGCCGAGCGAGGATGGCAGACGCTCGTTTTGCTCCCTGAGATCGCGCTCACCCCGCAGTGGCTGGCCCGCGCCCGCGCGCGCGGCTTTCGCGTCGCGGCGTGGCATTCGGGGCTGGATGCGCGCGCGCGCCTTCGGGTGCTCAAGCATCTGGATGGGCTCGATATGCTGGTGGGACCCCGTTCAGCGCTGTTCGTGCCGCTGCCGCGGCTGGGGCTTATCGTCGTGGACGAGGAGCACGACGCATCGTTCAAGGCGCAGCAGCCGCCGTTCGTGCATGCGCGCGACGGGGCGGTGTTGCTCGCGCAAAGCATGAAAGCGCCCATTGTGCTCGGCTCGGCCACGCCGAGCTGCGAGGCGGTGCGGCTCGTGCGCACGAACCGTGCCGAACGCCTCGTGCTGACGCACCGCTTCGCCGCCGCGCCGATCCCGAAGGTGGAGATCGTGGACATGCGGGCGCACAAAGGCGCGCTTTCGCCCGCGCTTTTGCAAGCGCTGGACGAGACCTTCGCCGAAGGCGGGCAGGCGATCCTGTTTCTGAACCGGCGCGGCTTTGCGCCGGCGCTCGCCTGCACAGCCTGCGGGCATATTCCGGGCTGCCCGCACTGCACGCTGCGTCTGGTTTGGCACCGCAGGCTGAGGGCCTTGGTTTGCCATGGTTGCGGGTTTTCGCGCCCGGCGCCCGCGGTGTGCGAGCAGTGCGGGGAAGAGGCGCTGGTGCCGCTCGGCGCGGGCTGCGAGCGCATCGAGCATCTGCTGGCCGAGCGCTTCCCGGGCCGGCGCTTTGCGCGGCTGGACCGCGATGCGGTGCGCTCGGCACGGCAACTGGAAAAGCTGCTCGTTCGCTTCCGCGAGGGCGCGATCGATGCGCTCGTTGGCACGCAAATCGTCGCCAAGGGGCATCACTTCCCGAACGTGCGGCTCGTGGCCGTGGTGCTTGCCGAGCAGGGGCTGGGCATTCCGGACTTTCGCGCGATGGAGCGCTGGCGGCAGCTCATCGTGCAGGTGGTGGGGCGCGCCGGCCGCGGCGCAAATCCGGGGCGTGTGCTGATCCAGAGCTATCAGCCGGATGCGGCGTGGCTGCGCGAGGTGTGCGCGGCGCCCTACTGGGCGCAGGCCGAGCGCGAGCTGTCCGTGAGGGAAGAACACCGGTTTCCGCCGTGGTCGCGCTGGGTGCGGGTGGTTTGGAGCGCGCGCGACCGCAAGCGGGTGTGGGACGCGGCGGGGGCTTGGGTGGACGAGGTGCGAAAGAAGCTTTCCGATCTCGTCTGCGTGGGGCCGGCGTGGTGCGTGCGCGAGCGGCTCAACCGGCAATGGCGGGTGGAGGCGGTGGTGCAGGACCCGTCGCGGCGCAGGCTTCCGTGGGCGCTTGCGCCGTTCGTGCGCGCGCCTCTGCCGCGCGGCGTGGAGCGGCGCGTGGACGTGGATCCGTGGGATTGGATGTAAGCGCGTTTTGCGGCGGCAAGCGGCTTGCGCAACCATTGCCACGATGCCCGATCGTGCGATGAAGGTGATGATCACGCGCGCGCGCGCGGAGGCGGAAAGGCTTGCGCGGCGGCTTCATGCGCGCGGGTTTGCGCCGATCGTCGCGCCGTGCATCGAGATTGCGTTTTGCCTGGAGGCGCTGCGCCAGGCGGCGCGCGAAATCCCGGATGACGCCGATCTTTTGTTCACGAGCGCCAATGGCGTGCGGGCGCTGGCTGCGGCGGCGGACTTGCAGGCGCTTGCGGCCGGGCGGCGCGTGTTCGCGGTGGGCGAAAAAACGAGCCATGTTTGCGCTGCGCATGGCCTCGATGCGCTTGCGCCGCGTGCGCAGGCCTCGCAGGAGGGCCTGTGGGCGTTGTTCGAGGAGGTGGGCTTTCCGAAGCGGCTTTGGTTCTTCCGCGCCCGCGAGGGGCGGGATTGGCTCGTCGAGCGGCTTCGGGATCGAGGGGTGCAGGTGCGGCTTGTGCCGGCGTATGAGGTGCGCTGCGCGCGCGACCCTAGGCCGGTGCGCGAGGGCTTGCGCATGCGGCCGGATGTGGTGCTCGTCGCAAGCCGAAAGACCGCCGAATGCCTGATGATGCTGGCCGGCGAGGCGCTGGATGCGGCGCGTGCGTCTGCGTTCGTCGCGATCAGTGAAAACGCCGCCCGGCCGCTTGCCGAGCGCGGGCTTGAAGTAGCATTTCCGCCTTCGCCCGTTAGCGTTGAAGCGATGCTGGATTGGTGGCTTGAGAAAGGAGGGGGCTGATGCCGCTGCCGAAGCTTGTGCGCCGCCCGCGCCGCAACCGGAGGACGGACGCGATCCGCCGCCTCGTGCGCGAGACGGTGCTCACCCCGAACGATTTGATCTATCCGCTGTTCGTCGACGAAACGATCGACGAACCCAAGCCCGTGCCGAGCATGCCGGGGATTGCGCGGCTTCCGATTCGCGAGGCGCCGCAGGCGGCGAAGGAAGCGTGGGCGCTCGGGATTCCGGCGGTGATCCTGTTCGGGATTCCGGCGCACAAGGACGAAGAGGGAAGCTCCGGCTGGGCCACGCACGGGGTCGTGCCGCGTGCGGTGGAAGCGATCAAGCAGGCGGCGCCGGAGCTGTGCGTGATCGTGGATGCCTGCTTTTGCGAGTACACAAGCCACGGGCACTGCGGGGTGCTCTCAGGTCATGAGGTGGACAACGACGCGACGCTTGAAAACCTCCAGAAGGAGGCGGTGGCCTATGCGGCCGCGGGCGCGGACATCATCGCGCCGTCCGGGATGATGGACGGGATGGTGGCGGCAATCCGCATGGCGCTGGACGATGCGGGCTTTGCGCAGGTGGGGATCTTGTCGTATGCGGTCAAGTACGCATCCGCTTACTATGGGCCGTTTCGCGATGCGGCGGACTCGGCTCCGAGCTTCGGCGATCGCTCGTCGTATCAGATGGATCCGGCGAATCGGCGGGAGGCGCGCGTGGAGGCGCGGCTGGATGTCGAGGAAGGCGCGGACATGCTGATGGTGAAGCCAGGGCTTGCTTATCTCGATGTGATCCGCGAGGTGCGCGAGATCACCGATCTGCCGCTTGCGGCCTACAACGTCTCCGGCGAATACGCGATGGTGAAGGCCGCCGCCGAGCGCGGATGGCTGGACGAGCGGCGCGTGGTGCTGGAAACGCTCACCGCATTCAAGCGCGCTGGCGCGGACATGATCCTCACCTATCACGCGCTGGATGCGGCAAGGTGGCTGCATGGCTGAACAAGCGCCGAAGGATCAGCCGCAGGCCGCAGCGCAGGAGGAAAAGCCCGAAGCCCCGCGCCCGAGGCGCAAGCGGCGCGGTCGGTGGATCGTTGGGTTTGTGCTGTTGACGGCGGTGGCGGCGGGCGGCTGGTGGGCCTGGCGCGCCGAGCCGCTGCAGCCGTGGCGGCAGAAGCTGGAAGCGCTGTGGGCCGAGCGTGAACAAGCCCCGGCCGAGCGCGAGGCGCCGGCATCCGTGGCGGAGCCGGCGCCCGAGGTCGCGCCCAGCCAAGAGGAAAGCGCTGCGCCAATCACGTCCGCGGAGGCGCGGGCGCTGATGCAGGCGATGGACATGCTCTCCGCCCGCATCGAAACGCTGGAGGAAAAGCTTGCTGCGCGCAGCGAAGCCGAGCGGCAAAGCGCGCGGATGCTCGCGCTTGCGGTCGTGGCCCGCGCCGTGGAGCCAGGCAGCGGCTGGCCGGAGATCGTCTCTGCGGCGACGATGCTGGCTGCATTGGGTGAGGACGCCTCGCTGCGCGCGGAGGCGGTCGCCAGCGCCCAAGAGGCCAAGCGGATGCGCAAGGTGTTGCTCGTGGCGGCGCAGCGGCTCGCCGATCGGCAGGCTCGCCCTGCGTCGGTGTTGGATCGGTGGCCGTGGATCGGCGGCTGGTTGCGGTTGTATCCGGCGGCCAGCGAAGACCGCGCGCATCGGGCGAAGCTCGCCGAGGCGCTGGGCGCGGCGGCGGACGCGGTTTGGCGCGGCCAGCCGGTGGATCTTGCACGCTGGGAGCGCGTGCGCGCCGAGGTGGTGCTGTTGCTTCCGGATCTGGCGAAGCTTTTGCCGGAGCGCGGCGCGCTTGATGAGAACGCCGAGCGCGCGGCGCATCTTCGCGCGCAGCTTCGCGACCGCTTGGAGGCTTGGCTGCGATGAGGCGCTGGTGGTTCCCGTTGCTGTTAGGGCTTGCGGCGGCGCTGCTTGTGGCGCTGTTTCCGTCCGTGGCCGAACAGACGGTGCGCATGCAGGCCTTCGGCTGGGTGCTGGAGACGAAGCAGGGGCCGCTGATCGCGGCGCTCGTGGTGTTGATGCTCGCCTGGCGCTTGGCGCGCATGATCTTGGCGGCGGTGCTGGCCGGGCCGGGGCGTGCGTGGGAGGCGTTGCGCTTCGGCGTGCGCTCGCGCCGCGAGGCGAAGCTGAGGGAGGCCGTGGCGCGGTGGATCAACGAGGGCGCGCCGCTTGCGCGCGATCTGGACAAGCGGATGCGCGGCACGGCTCCAAGTTGGCTTTTGCAGGTGCTTGCGCATTTGTCTGCGCCTGCGGATGGTGTGGCGATGCCGCCCGAGGACGCCGATCCGCTCATCGTCGCGGCGGCGGCATGGGCGGCGACGAATCCGCACGCCCCCCGCCATCCCGATCCGGAAATCCGGCGCAGGTTCTTGGAGCGTTGGCTTGCCGCGTTTCCGGATGCGGCGATCGCGCACGAGCGCCTGGCGATGCTCGCCGCTGAAGAAGGCGATTGGGCCACCGCCGAAAGGGAGCTTGGGTGGTTGGAGGCGCACGGCGTGCATGCGCGCGCGACGCTGGCGCCAAGCCTTGTGCGGGCGTGGCTTGAGATCGCGAAGCGCCGCGAAGGCAAGGAGAAGGACGCGCTTTATGCGCGCGTGCTGCGCGTGGATCCGACGAATGTCGAGGCGGCGCTGGCGCATGCGGCGCACCTGCGCGCGCAAGGCGAGGCGCGGCGCGCCGAGGCGTTGCTTTTGGATGTGCTCGCCCGCACCGGCGATATGCGGGTGGCGCGCGCCGTTTTTGAGACCGCGGCGGACAAGGCCAGGCTCTGGAAGCAGCTTGCAAAGCAAAAGGATCTCAACCCCGCGCAGGCGTGGCTCGCTGCGATGTGCGCGCGCGAGGCGGGGCTTGCGAAGGTGGCGAAAGAGCGCATGCAGGCGCTGGCCGAAACGCACGATCTCGTCGAGGCGTGGCATGCCTTGGCCGAATGGGCCAAGGCGGAAGGGGATGAGCAGCAGGCTTGCGCGCTTTATGCGCGGGCGCTGGCTGCGTGCACGAAAAGCGCGCGCCAGGCCTCGGCGAGCGCCTCCACCAGCGCCTCCTGATCCGGCCGGTAGCCGAGCCGAGCAAGCGAGCTCATCGGGTTGTCCGCAAGCCCGCAGGGGACGATCGCATCGAAGAAGGCGAGATCCGGATCCACGTTGAGCGCCGCGCCGTGATACGCGATCCAGCGGCGGCAGCGCACGCCGATCGAGGCGATCTTCTTGCCGTGCGCCCAGACGCCGATGCCGCGTTCGCTGCGCTCGGCCGGCACGCCAACGCTTTTTACGGCCCGGATGATCATCTCCTCGAGCCGCCACACATGGCGTTTGAGGTCGCGCTCTCGGCGCAGATCCGCGATCACATAGAGCACGATCTGCCCCGGCCCGTGGTAGGTGACCTTGCCGCCGCGGCCGGTGGGCACGACTGGCACCTCGATCCCGCGCACGATGCGGCTTTTGACCTCGGCTTCGCTTCCGGACGTTCCGATCGTGAACACATGCGGATGCGCGGTGAAGATCAATCTTGGCGCAAGCGGCTCGCCTGCGAGGATGCGCTCGACGATCGCTTCCTGCCGACGCACCGCCTCTTCGTAGCGCACCTCGCCCCAGTATTCGATCGCGCCAGCATTTGGCGTTTGCGCTAGGCTTGGCTGCATGGAGGCAACGATGCAGGAAAAGGCTGGGAATGCAAAGCCGGTGGAGGAGATGAGCTTCGAGGAGGCGATCGCGGAGCTGGAGGCGATCGTGCAGAGGCTCGAGGCCGGGGAACTCACATTGGAGGAAAGCGTGCGCTGTTTCGAGCGCGGCACCGAGCTCGCCCGGCGCTGCGAGGCGCTGCTTGAGGAGGCAGAGCAGCGCATCCGCCGACTGGAAGAGGGCACCTCAGCTCGCGAAGACGAGGCGCCGTTTTAGTGCAGCCGCCGGCATTTGTGGCGCGGGATGCGGCGCGCGTGAACGAGGCGCTGGCCGAGGCGATCGCGCTGCGCCGGCACGCGTGGCCGGCGCGCTTGGCCGAAGCGATCGAATATGCGCTGTTGGGGGGCGGCAAGCGCGTGCGCGGGGTGTTGGCGCTGGCCTGCGCGCGCGCGGTCGGCGGCAGTGATGCGAAGGCGCTCGCGCCGGCGCTCGCGGTGGAGTGCGTGCACGCGTATTCGCTCGTGCACGACGATCTGCCCGCGATGGACAACGACGCTTGGCGGCGCGGGAAGCCTGCGTGCTGGAAGGCTTTCGGCGAGGATGTGGCGATTCTCGTGGGGGATGCGCTGCAGGCGCTTGCGTTCGAGCTGCTTGCTGATGCGGAGCTTCCCCAGCGCGTGCGGGTAGCGCTTGTGCGCACATTGGCCGAGGCCGCAGGCGCGGCCGGCATGGTGGGCGGCCAGTTTCTGGATCTTTACTGGGAAAAGGAAGGCACACCGAGCTTTGCCGAGCTGGAGCGGCTGCACCTGCACAAGACCGGCATGCTGATCCGCTGGGCGGCGATGGCCGGCGCGACCGCAGCGGGCGCAGACGAAGATGCGATCGCGCATTGCCGGCGCTACGGCGAGTCGTTGGGGTTGTTGTTTCAAATCGCCGACGACGTGCTGGACGCCACGGCCACAAGCGCGGAGCTCGGCAAGACCGCCGGCAAGGACGCCGCGCAAGCCAAGGCCACCTATGTGACCGTGTTGGGGCTTGCCGGTGCGCGCGCCGAGGGCGAGGCGATGCTCGGCTGCGCGAAGGAAGCGGCAGGCTTGCTTCCCTTCCCCGACGAACTTGTGCAGCTTGCCGACTATGTGTGGAGGCGGCGGCAATGAGCGTGGACGCCGAGCGCTATCCGCTGCTTTCCCGGATAGATACGCCCGCGGATCTGAAGCGGCTTTCGGTGCGCGAACTTGAGGCGCTCGCTTGCGAGATCCGTCGCTATTTGATTGAGACGCTGGCGCCGATCGGCGGTCACATCGGCGCGAACCTTGGCGTCGTGGAGCTGACGATTGCACTGCACTATGTGTTCGACTCGCCCCGCGATGCGATCGTCTGGGACGTCGGGCATCAGAGCTATGTGCACAAGATTCTGACCGGCCGGCGGGATCTCTTGCCGACGATTCGGCAAAAAGGGGGCTTGTCCGGTTTCACCAAGCGCGACGAGTCCGAGCACGATGTGTTCGGCGCGGGGCATGCGTGCACCTCGATCTCGGCCGCGCTTGGGCTTGCGGTGGCGCGCGATCTCGTGGGCGAGCAAAGCAATCGGCAGGTGATCGCGGTGATCGGGGATGGAGCGCTCACCGGCGGCATGGCGTTCGAGGCGCTCAACCACGCAGGCCACATCAAGACGAAGCTTTTGGTGATCCTGAACGACAACGAGATGTCCATCGCGCCGAACGTCGGCGCGATCGCATCGTATCTTGCGCGGATCCTGACCGGCCATCCTTATCGCGCGGCGCGCGAGGCCGCGAAGGAAGTGCTCAAGCGCATCCCGCATGCGTATGAGGCGGCCAAGAGGCTTGAGGCGCACGCCAAAGGAGCGCTTACGCCCGGAGGCTTGTTCGAGGATCTGGGCTTTCGCTACATCGGGCCGGTGGACGGGCACGATCTTGGGGCGCTTGTGCCCACGCTTCGCAACCTGCGCGATGCCGAGGGGCCAGTGCTTTTGCACGTGGTCACGAAAAAGGGCTTCGGCTTTCCGCCGGCCGAGGAGGCCCCCGAGGTTTGGCACGGGATCGGCCCGTTCGATCCAAAGACCGGCAAGCCCATCCAAAAACAAGCCGCGCGCAGCTGGACGGACGTGTTCGCGGAAAGCCTCGTTGCGATGGCCGAGCGTGATCCGAAGATCGTCGGGATCACGGCCGCGATGCCGGGCGGCACGGGGCTTGCGAAGCTTGCGGCGCGCTTTCCCGAGCGCTGTTTCGACGTGGGGATCGCCGAGCAGCATGCGGTGACGTTCGCGGCAGGCCTTGCCGCGGCCGGCTTCAAGCCGTTTTGCGCGATCTATTCCACGTTCTTGCAGCGGGGGCTCGATCAGCTCATCCACGACGTGGCGCTGCAGCGGCTGCCGGTGCGCTTCTGCCTGGATCGGGCAGGGATCGTCGGCCCGGACGGCCCCACCCACGCCGGGATCTTCGATCTCGTCTACCTTCGGATGGTGCCGAACCTCGTCGTGATGGCGCCCTCCGACGCGCAGGCGATGGCGGACATGCTGGAGACGATGCGCATGCTCGATGCGCCCAGCGCGATCCGCTACCCGCGCGGCGCCGCCCGTGGCGAGATCGCGCGCGCGCCGCGCCCGTTGGAAGTGGGCAAAGCCGAGCTTGTGCGCGAAGGGCGCTTCGGCGTCGTGATCGCGGTCGGTGAGCGGCTTGCGGCGGCCCAGGAGGCGATCGCCGCGGACGGCCGCGACTGGGCGCTCGTGGATCTGCGTTTCATCAAGCCCTGGGATCAGGCGCTCGTGCGCGAGCTGGCCGGCGCGGATAGGCCCGTGGTCGTGGTCGAAGAGGGCGTGGCCGCAGGCGGGATCGGCGAGGCGATCGCGGCGTTTCTGCACCGCGAGGGCTGGCGCGGCGCGTTCCGGCACCTGGCGCTGGACGATGCGTTTCCTCCGCAGGGCGCGCGCGCGGAGATCCTGGCCGAAATGGGGCTGGATGCGAATGGGATTGCGCGCGCGCTCGCTAGTCTCCAATGAGCGAGGGCGCAGCAGGCCACAGGAAGCGCCTGCGCGCCCGCTTCGCACAGGGCGGGATCGGGGCGCTCGCCGACTACGAGGTCTTGGAGCTGCTTTTGAGCTACGCGATCCCGCGCAAGGACACAAAGCCCCTGGCGAAAAGGCTGCTTGCCCGCTTCGGCGGGCTTGCCGGCGTCGTGGACGCGACCGACCGCGAGCTTTTGGACGTGCCCGGCATGGGGCCGGAGACGGTGCTGTTCCTTCGCTTCGTGCGCGCGTTCTTGCAGCGGTATCTGGACAGCCGCCTGCAGGGGCGGGAGTTGGTGCGCACGCCGGAGCTGGTGCGCGCGCATCTTCGGCTGCTTTTACAGGGCCGGCGCACCGAATGCTTCGGCGTGATCTTCGCCGATCGGGGGCTTCGGGCGCTCGCCACCGAGGTGCTGTTCGAAGGCGATCTCGGGCGCGCGGCCGTGTATCCGCGACTGATCATGCGCCGCGCGCTGGAGCTGGATGCGGCAAGCCTCGTGCTGTTTCACAACCATCCGGGCGGCGCGAAAGTGCCAAGTGAGGCCGACGTGCGCATCACGCAAGCGGTGATCGAGGCGGCGAAGGCGCTGGAGATGCGCGTGCTCGATCATTTCCTCGTCGTGGACGATGAAGCGCTTTCGTTCCGCGAGCAGGGCTGGCCGCCGTTTGGCGGCTGTATGCCGCCCCGAAGTTAGGCTACGATGCCCACGATGCGACGCGATTTCGCGCATACCC
>CAZTLD010000012.1:0-15483 GCA_964614395.1 uncultured Zetaproteobacteria bacterium | reverse complement strand
GCGAAGCGGTCGGCGAACTTCTGATAGTGCTGCGAGGCGAGCACCGTCGTCGGCGCAAGCACCGCCACCTGCTTGCCGGATGCGGCGACGATGAACGCGGCGCGCAGCGCCACCTCCGTCTTGCCGAAGCCCACGTCGCCGCAAATCACGCGATCCATCGGCCGCGCGCCGCTCAAATCCCGGCGCACCGCATCGATCGCCTCGGCCTGATCCTCGGTTTCCTCGTAGGGAAAGCGCGCGACGAACGCTTCATAACGGGCAAGCTTTTCGCCGTCCAGCCGGTAGGGCGGCCTTTCCACGCTCTGGCGCTTGGCCTCCAACTCGGCCAACTCATGCGCGATCGCCAATAGATCGCGCTTCGTGCGCTCGCGCGCCTTCCTGAAGCGCTCGCTTTTCAGCCGATCCAGCGGGGGCGATTCCGCGCCGGCATAGCGGTGCAACCGGCCGATGTCCTCCACCGGCACGAGCACCTCGGCGTCCGCGTAGCGCACGCGCACGAAGTCGGACACCACCCCGTCCGTCTCCAGCGTCTCCACGCCGGCAAAGCGCCCCACGCCGTGCACCTCGTGCACGACCGGATCGCCTTCGCGAAGCTCGGCAAGCGAAGCGATCGCATCCATCGCGGTGCGCGCCCGGCGCCGACGCACACGGGGCGGTCGCTGCCCCAGCACCTCGCGCCCGGTGAGGACGATCAACTTCTGCTCGCGATCCACGAAGCCCGCGGCCAGCCACCCCACGACACCCACCGCGCGCCCCGGCGGCGGCGGGTTCTGGGGCCAAGCCCCGTCCGCCAGCTCCACCCCGCCCACCGCCAACGCCTCGCGCATGCGCACGAGCTGCCCCGGCCCGTGCGCGACGCACACCACCCGCCATCCCTCGGCAAGGCGCTGCTTGAGCCCATCCACCAGCGCCTGCACTGGATTGCTGCGTTCGGCGAAGTCGGCCACGCCCGGCGCGGGCTCCACATCCGTATCTTTCGGCAGCGGCGCCGCCTCGAGCCCCGCCTCCACGGCGAACAGCTCGTGCGGAGGCAGCGCGGGCTCGCGCGCAGCCTGCGCGATCGCAAACTGCTGCTTGAGCTGCTCGGCCAAGCGCGCGCGCGCCGCTTCCAGGTCGCCGCAGGCCAGCACCGGCGCCTCGTCCGGCAGGTAGTCACGAAGCCGCACCATCCGCGCATAGCCGAGCGGCAAAAGCCACTCCAGCCCCGGATGCGCGCGACCCTCCTCCACGGCGCGCACCAGCGGATGGCGGCGGTGCTGCGGGAAGCGCTCGATGAACTGCGCCACGAACCGCTTCTTCGCCGCCTCGCCGAGCAACGCTTCGCGCGCCGGGATCACGGAAAGCGTCTGGATCGGCTCGGTGGAGCGCTGGGTCGTCGGATCGAAGCGGCGCAATGAAGCCACCTCGTCGTCCCAAAGCTCCACGCGCACGGGTGCTGCTTCGCCGGCCGGCCACAGATCCAGAATGCCGCCGCGCACCGCAAACTCGCCTTCCAGCTCCACGCGCACCACGCGCCGCATGCCGGCCTCGATGAGCCGTGTTTCCACGAGCGCGAGATCCAGTCGGTCGCCGGGCGCAAGCCGCCAGACGCTTGCCGCCACCGCCTCCGGCGGCGGCAGGCGCTGCAGCCACGCGGGAAGCGCAGTGAGCAATACCCCCTCCAGCCGCTCGCCGCGCGCAAGCCGCGCCAAAAGCTCAAGCCGAGCGGCGACGGTGCGCGGATGCGGAGGCGTGCGATCGTAGGGCGGCATCTCCCACGGCGGAAAGCGCCAAAGGCGCTTGCCCAGCAGAAAGGCAAGCTCCTCCTCCAACTGGCGGTAGCTTGCCACATCCGGCGCCACCACGACGGACAAGCCTGATGTAGGCGCGCGGCGCGCAATCCGCCAAGCCAATGTCTGGGCGTCGTTCACCGGTGAGCGAGCGTGCTCAGCAGCCGGCGTTCGAAATAAGGCGCAGCGAGATACTCCCATGCATAGCCGGCAAGCTTTTTCGCGCGCCGAGCGAGATACGCCGGGCGCAGGTGGTAGCCCCACCAGCCGTAGCGGCGGATCGCCGCAAGCACCTCCTCCGCATGCCCGGCCAGAAGCTTGCGATCGAGCGGGCGCGGCTCGGCCTTTGCGAACAGCGCCTCGATGTTCGGATCGTCCGGCGCCGTGTACATCCGCTCAAGCCGAAACCCACACACCTCGGCCATCGCCACCAGCGTCTTCGGCGAGAAGTTGTGCACATGCGCGTAGTGGAACATGCGCGGGAAGTAGGTGAAGGGCGCGGTGAGATTCGGGCACTCAAGATAAAGCTTGCCCCCGTCCCGCAACAGCGCATGAATGTGGGAAAGCGCCCGGCGGGCGGAGGCGAAGTGCTCGATCACGTGCACGAGCAGCACGCCATCGGCGATCGGCCGCGGCTCGAGCTCATAGAGGTTCTTGTTCTCCACGCGCGCGCCGAGCCTTTCGGCCGTGTAGCGCTGAAAGCCGCGGTTCGGCTCGATGCCGAACGCATCAAAGCCCAAAAGCTCCAAGTTCTTCACCGTGCAGCCGATGCCGGCGCCGACCTCGAAGAGCCTGGCGCCCGGCGCAAACGCCTTCGCCAGCCTCGCAGCGATGCGCGCGCCGTTCTTCCACGCGCGCATCACGCGCCTGGGGCTTGGCGTCTCCTCGCCGTGATAGTCCTTGCGGTAGCGCTCGGCGTAGTAAGCCGCAAGCTCGTCCTCCGTCGGGCGCGGCATGTGCACGACCAGCCCGCAGTCCCAGCAGATGCCGGTGCGCAAGGGCCGCCCGCGGCGGTCACGCTCGGCGATCGGCCGGATGTCGGCGCCGCCGCACAGATCGCAACGCTGCGTCATCGGACTTTCGTTATTCGCGTTCCTCGTATTCTTCTTCCTCTTCGCCGAACCAGCGCTCCCAAAGCCCGCGCTTTTCGCCCGGAAGGCGCACGCGCTCGAAGTCGCCGCGCTCGGCCGCCGGATGGCAGGCGGCGCAACGAGCCAGCGAGCGCACCTTCGCTTTCAGCGCCGGATCTTGGTGCAGGCGATTTTCCACTTCGCGATGCGCTTTGGCAAACCACGGCGTCATCGTGATGCGCGGGGGATTCGTCGGCGATTTCGCCGCCCAGATCTCAGGCCCTGCGCGGTCCACGAGCCATGCCTCGATCGCCCGCCGCTCGGCCTCGTCCAGCTCCGCATTCTCGCCGAAATGATCGGCGAGATTGTCCGGCTTCATCAGCCGCCGCCAGTCCGAAGCGGGCAAAAGCGCCGGAAAGTAGGCGAAATGGCATTCGCCGCAGGCCGCTTGATAGGCGGGCGTGATCTCTGCCGGCACGCGCTCCGGCTCCCAGGCTTCGTCCGCAAGCGCCACAAGCGCAAGCGGGGCGGCTGCCGCCGCCCCGAGCATGCCGCGCATGATCAGGCTCAATCGTCCCATTCGCCGTAGCCCGGAATGCGCACCGTATCGTCGTCGAACACGCCCTTGGCCGCCTCCTGGTGGCACTTCTCACAGTAGGCAAGCGAGCGCACCTTCTTCTTCACATCCGGGCGCTTTTCCAGCATCTCGGCCACTTCCTCGTGCTTGCGCTTGATGTAGGGCACTTCCGTAATCCGCATCGGCGCGGCGTTTTCCGGAACGCTGCGCGCGATCTTGACCGAGCGCTTGTAGCGCGGAAAGCCCTGCCGGTCGGCCGCGTTCTCCACGAGCCACGCCTCGATGTAGCGGCGGTCTTCTTCATCCAGCTCGGCGTTCTCGCCGAAGTGGTTCTCCAGGTTCTTCGGCTCCATCAGCCGCTTCCACGAGCGCGCCGGCAAAAGCCCCGGGAAATACGCGAAGTGGCACTCGCCGCACGCCTCCTGGTAGGTGCGGTCCTTGAGCGGCTTGACCCCCTTGAAGCGCGGAATCCCAAGAAACGAATCCGCCGCCTGCGCCAGCCCCGCACCCAGCATCATGCCGGCCAGCATCAGACCCAGAGCGTTGCGTGTGTTCCGCATCTCCCTCTCCTTTCTATTTGTCTTTCAGGAACACGAGCACATCGCCCTTCTCTTGCGGCGTGCACTCGCGCCCGAGCACCCACTTGCAGTTGCGCCGAAACCACTTCCGGATCTTCTTCGGATCGGAAAAGCGCTCAGGGTTCACGCTTGGCGCCATCGGGTCGATCACCTTGCCGGTCTTGTAGTGCTTGCCGGGCTTCGTGAGATCGGTCCCGTGGCAGGTTTCGCAGCTGCGCAGCTTCGGCCCCTCTTCGTCGTCCGCCGGAGCCGGGAACTGCTTGTGCCACAGCGCCTCACCCCGCTTGGGATCAAAGTCCTTCGCCCCTTCGGCGCGATACTTCGCCAGCATCTCGGGGATCGCCTCGTTGGCCGCATAGGCCGCGCCGGCGATGCCCAAAGCCAGCGCCAAGATGCCGACGCCCAAAGCCTTACCACTCATAGGCGATCGCCCCCAGCATCAGCGCGCCGCCCAGAAAGCCCAGCGTGGAGTGGCCATTGGACGGATCGCCAATCCTCTTCGGGCCTTTCGAAAGCGTCAGCGCAAAGCCGACGGTGGCAAGCGTTCCCAGAATCGCGTGCATCCGATCCGGATCCAAGAGCCCCTCGCCGTTGACGAGATCATCCCAGTGCAGCACGAGCCCCGTGAGCACCGCCGCCGCGCCCAGGCCCACCGCGGCCTTCGCCGCATAGTGGTGCGTCGTGTTCGTCGCGCTCTTGCGCTGGCTGGGCGGCACCGCCACGCCCTCGGGCGCTTCCGGGGCGGTTGCGCCCGCGATCGCGCCTGCAAGCAGCGAGCCCAGGCCCAGATACATGTGCAACTTGTTTGCGGTGAACCACGACTCGTGAAACTCGCCTTCGTCCGGCAACGAAAGCGAGGCGTCGTCCGCGGCCCACGCGGTCGTCCCCAGCCCCAGCATCGCCGCCAGGGCCCATGCGCCCCATCGCTTCATGCACTCCCTCCTTGCGCGTTTTTGTAGCCGGTGAGCATCGCCAGCACCAGGTTTTCCTTGTGCTGCACCATCGCCGTGATCACGCCCGCGAGGTGCCCCGCGATGAACACCAGCATCACATCCACGAGCGGCTCGTGCAGGTGTAGACACCACCGCGCAAGCGCATGCGGCGGCTCCACACCCAGCGCCCACAGCGGCCCTTCGTATTCGTAGTAGCCTTGGGCGATGAACCCTGTGAGCGCGGTCAGCACGAGAAGCGAAAGAATGATGTAAATGTATCCGGAGCCCGCGGGGCTGTGGCCAAGGTAGCGCTTGGGATGCCCGCGGAAGATGTCGAGAAGATGCCCGATCATCACGCGCGGGGCATAGGCGAAGCTCGCAAAGCGCGCATACGGATTCGGACTTACGAATCCCCAGACGATGCGAAAGAGCAACAGCCCCGCCAAGAAGTAGCCGAACCAGAAGTGCAGCGGATCGAAGCCCGGCACCTCGGCGGAGAAGTATTGCACCGCAAAGGTGAACACGAGCAGCCAGTGAAACAGGCGAACGCCCCAGTCCCAGACATACACGCGTTGGCTTGCCACGCTCTTCCTCCGGGCGGCGCACTATAGCGCCAGCGCAGTGAAAAAAAAGCCCCGCGCCGAGCGCGGGGCGGAGCCGGAGAGCTTGAAGGCTACTTCGCCGCGCGGGCGCGCAGATACTGCACAAGCAGGCGCACGCCGAAGCCCGTGGCCCCCTTCGGGTTCAGCGGCGTGCTCTTCTGCGTCCAGGCCACGCCGGCGATGTCCAGATGCGCCCACGGGCGATGCCCGACGAAGCGCGAAAGGAAGCATGCGGCCGTGATCGGCCCTGCGCCGCCGTCGCCGATGTTCTTGATGTCCGCGATCTCGCTTTTGATCTTCTCCTGATACTCGTCGTACATCGGCAAGGGCCACGCGCGATCGCCGCTTTGCTCGCCCGCCTGCCGCAGCCGCCGCACGAGCCCCGCGTCGTTGCCCATCAGCCCCGCCGCCTGATCGCCAAGCGCGACGACGCACGCGCCGGTGAGCGTTGCAAGATCGATGATCTCGGCGGGGTTCTGCTCGGCGGCGAAGTCCAGCACATCGCCGAGCACGATGCGGCCCTCGGCGTCGGTGTTCAGCACCTCCACCGTCGTGCCGTTGCGCATGCGGATCACTTCGCCCGGCTTGTAGGCGCGGCCGCCCGGCAGGTTCTCGGTCGCGCCGATCACGCCCAGCAGATTCACCGGCAACTCCGCCTCGGCCACGGCGCGAAACGCGCCCAGCACCGCGGCCGCCCCGGACATATCGAACTTCATCTCGTCCATGCCCTTGGCGGGCTTGAGGCAAATGCCGCCGGCATCAAAGGTGAGCCCCTTGCCGACGAGCGCCGTCGTGGGCGCGCCCTTCCCTGCGCCTTCGTATTCGAGCACGATCACGCGCGGCTCGTTGGCCGCCCCGCGCGCGACGGCCAAAAGCCCCCGCATGCCGGCCTCGGCGATCTCCTTCGGCCCCAAAACACGCACGCGAATGCTGGAAAACTCCTCGGCCAGCTTTTCCGCCTGCTCGGCCAGCCACGCGGGCGTGCAGGTGTTCGGCGGCTCGTTGGCGAGATCCCGCGCGAAATACACGCCGGAGCACGCAGCCCGCGCCAGCCGCACCTCGGCCTCGCCCGGCGCGATGAAGCGCCGCGACGGCACCATGATCTCCACCGTCCTGAGCGGCCGGCGGGGCGTGTCCTTCTCCGACTTGTAGCGATCGAAGCGATAAAGCCCCAGCCACACGCCCTCGGCGATCGCGCGCACGCGCTCCTCGATCGTCGTGCCGCGCACCTCAAGCTCGGCGAAGTAGAACGCAACGTCGCGCGCGCCGCCCCGATCCAGCCACTGCGCGGTGCGCGCGGCAAGCTCGCGCAGCTTGTTCAATGTGAGCTTGCGCACATCGCCTGCGCCAACGAACACGACGCGATCGGCAAAAGTGCCCGGCACCGCATACAGCGGCACGATCTCGCCGAAGCGCCCCATTTGATCAAAACGCCGGAAAAACGAGCGCAACACCTCACCGGTTTCGGGCTTGGCCTTAAGCTCCAACCCCGAAGGCGAAAGCTCTCGGCCTTCAATCACCGGAATCACGACGGCATCGTTGCGCTGCTTGTCCACAGCGCCCGCACGCACCGCAATGTTCACTTGCATGCCCTACTCCTTATCCCGTGATTTTTTCGCGTTCCATCGCGGGATCGGTTTGATCATAGACGAGACGCGCAAAACTACAAAATACGCACGCATCACGCATCTTTTTTCGGCGCCGGGATGCGGTACTGCTTTCCGCAATACTCGCAGCTCACCGTGATCATCCCCGAATCGTCGATAAGCTCACGAAGCGCGTTCGCATCCAACTGTTCCAGCGCGCGGGCGACCGAATCCAGCGTGCAGCGGCAGCGGTAGCGCCAGGTTTCCTCGGCGAGCACGCGCGCACCGATGCGCTCAAGGCGCGCCACAAGCGCCTGGGGAGAGGCGCGGGCGATCTCGGCGGTGGGAATCTCGGCCACGGCCTGCAGCGCCTTCCGCCAGTGGGCGGCGTCCGCTCCCGGCATCGCCTCGAGCAACAGGCCGCGGGCGCCGGTCAGAATCACCTCCGCCCGCGTTTGCACCGAGCGCCACAGGTATTCAGCAACGCCATCGGCCACCCAGGGGCTCGTCTGCTCGACGACCGAGAGATACGGATGCCCAAAGCCCATGTCGCGCACCACCGCAAGCCGCACCGGCAGCCCCATCCAGCGCTCCAGCCTTTCGCCTGGCAGCGGCGCGGCCTCGGTGCGGTGCAGATAGCCGCGCACCGCGCCCTGCCCCGCCTCGGCGAGCATCCGCCGCACCGGCGCTTCTTCCCGCTCGGCGTCCAACTGCACCACCTGCCGCACGCCGCCCTTCGTGTGCGCGGTGAGCAACACCGCGGCCGCGAGCACCTCGCCGAAAAGCGCCTTCAGCTCCCCGTCCAGCCCGTGGATGCGTGCAGCTTCCTCCGCGATGCCGGTCGCATCGAGCACAAGCCCCCGCGCCCGCACCTTCTCCGCGATGAAGCGAATCAGCGTGCCTTCAGCCACGCGGCCACCTCCCGCGCATCCCGCGCCACCGCATCGGCGCCGGCCTCGTAAAGCTCTTGGGGCGTGAACGCGCCCGCGATCCCGACCGCCCATCCCGCGCCTGCGGCGCGCGCGGCCTGCATGTCCGCGAGACCATCGCCGACGACGATTGTCTCCGAAGGCGGCACTTGCAGCCGCGCGCAGGCGGCGAGCACCGGATCGGGCGCGGGCTTCGCGCGCGCCGTGCTTCCCAGCCCCAGCACCGCATCGACGAAGCGATCCAGCCCCACGCGGGCAAGCTGCGCCTCGGCTCTCGCCTGCGCCTTGTTGGTGACGACGGCCACGCGCATCCCCAACTGGCGCGCGCACGCAAGCAGCGCTTCCGCCCCCGGAAGCGCGCGCGCGGGCTCCGGATACAGATCGTGCAGCGCGTAAAAGCGCGCAAGCGCCTCCGCCTCCCGCTCTCCGAACAGGCGCTTGATGCTGCCCGAGCCAAGCCCCGTGTGTCGCACCACCGCCTCATAGCGCATCGGCGGCTTGCCCAGCCACACGAGCACCGCGTTCAGCGCATAGACGATCGGCGCAAACGCGTCGATCAACGTGCCGTCGAGGTCCGCAACGAGCAGCTTCATGCGCCGCGGATGTTCGCGACCTCGGCCTCGAGCATCGCGCGCACGCGCCGGAACATCGGCCCCGGCCGGCCGCCGCCGACAGGCTCGCCGTCCAGGCGCACCACCGGCAGCGCAAGCGTGGTGGTGCTCGTGAGAAACATCTCGCTTACCCCCGGCTCGCGCGGCGACCACGGCCGCTCCACGACCGGCACGCCCGCTTGCCGCAACAGCCGGATGATCCACGCGCGCGTGATGCCGCCCAGCACGCGCCCGTCCAGCGGATGCGTGCACACGATCCCGTCGATCACCGCAAACGCGTTCGTGGAGCCGCCCTCGAGCAAATGCCCGCGCTCATCGAGCCAAAACGCCTCATACGCACCGCGCCGCTCGGCCTCAAGCTTCGCCAGCACGCTCGGCAGGAGCATCACGCTCTTGATCTCGCAGCGCCGCCAGCGGATGTCCGGCAACGTGATCCCCGCGACCCCTTCTTCCACGAGCTTCGGATCGGGCTTGGGCAGCGCCCGCGCGGTCATCACCACCGTCGGGCGCGGCGGCTGGGATGTGTGCTTGCGCGGCGCGCGCCCGCGCGTGACTTGGATGTAGATCATCGCATCCGCGAACGGATTGCGGCGATAAAGCTCGAAGGCCACGCGCGCCAGATCCTCGCGCGCATACGGAAGCGAAATCCTCACCGCGCGGCACGAGGCCTCAAGCCGCGCCAGGTGCGCATCCAGCTCCAGGAAACGCCCGCCGAAGCAGGCGATCACCTCATAGACGCCGTCCGCGAACTGAAAGCCGCGGTCTTCCACATGCACATAGGCCTCGTCCAGCGGACGAAAGACGCCGTCGATCCAAGCCGTGAGCGTCATTCGCCCGCAAGCCAGAGCCGAATGCGATCCCACTGCCGGCCCAGCCAACCGGCGCGCGGCACGGCGCTTGCGGCCACCATCGGGATCGTCTTGATCGTCCTTTCGCTTTGGCCTTCGCGCAAAACAGCGCGAAGCTCCCCGAGCCTTTCGCCTTTCTTGATCGGCGCAACGAGCGGCTTCTTATAGCGCAGCCGATAGACGATGCGCCTGGCGTCGCCCTTCGGCACGGTAAGCCACACGCTTTCGGCCGGCACGAGCGCCACCTCGTCGGCCTTGCCCTCATACACCGGCACGACGCGACGAAGCTCGCGCTCGGCCGGGCGCACCGTGGCGAAGTTGCGAAAGCCGTAGCGAAGGAGCTTGCGCGCCTCCCGCGCGCGGCCCAAGTCGCTTTTCGCGCCCAGCACCGCCGCCACCAGCCGCATCCCGTGATCCTCGGCCGAGGCCACGAGGCAAAAGCCCGCCTCTTCGGTGTGGCCAGTCTTGATGCCGTCCACGCGCGGATCCATCCAAAGCAGCCGATTGCGGTTGGGCTGGCGGATGCCGGCATAGGTGTATTCGCGCTCGGAAAAGAGCTTGTAGAACTCGGGAAAATCGCGCCACAGCGCAGCACCAAGCCGCGCGAGATCCAACGCGCTCGAATAATGCCCCTCGGCCGGAAGGCCGGTCGCGTTCGCAAAATGCGTGTGTGTAAGCCCCAGTTCCTTGGCCTTCGCGTTCATCATCTGCACGAACGCCGCCTCGCTTCCCGCGATCCACTCGGCCAATGCGATCGTCGCATCGTTGCCGGACTGGGTCGCGATCCCGTGCAGCAGCTCTTCCACCGTCGGATGCATGCGCGGATCCAGGAACATCTTGCTGCCGGGCGCCTTCCACGCCTTTTCCGAGACATCCACCCGCTCATCCAGCCTCAACCGGCCGTCGCGGATCACCTCAAACGCCAGATACAGCGCCATCATCTTCGTGAGCGACGCCGGCGGATACGGGCGCGTTTCCTCGTGCGCGGCCAGAACCTGCCCAGAGCGCGCATCCAAAAGCGCCCACGCCTTCGCCTGAAGCATCGGCGCAGGCGGCACGACCCCGGCCTGCGCAGCCCAAGGCGCGACGAAAAGCGCGATTGCGACCAGCCAACCCATCGCGGCGCGCATCCTAGCGCCCAGAATGCCCGCCGCGAGCGGCGAGATCTGTCAAGCTGCGGGCGCGAACACGAACGGATCGGAGTAGATCGCCTTCATCGGCGCGCCGGCGAGGAACGCCTGCTTCTTCATCGCCTCCACGAGCTCCGGATCGCCGCACAAGAACACGCGCCAGCCGCTCAAGTCCCCGCCCACGGCCTCGAACGGATGGGTTTTCAGATCGGCCACCGCCCCGCCCTCGGGCGGCTCGCCTTCCAGCACCACCGGATGGTAATGAAAGTTCGGATGCGCCCGATCGAGCGCCCGAAGCTCATCCTGGTAATACAAACCCTCGCGGCGCAGCGAGCCGTGGAAGAGATGGATCTCCCCGGTATGTCCTGCCGCCAGCGCCGCCCGCGCAATGCCGTAAAGCGGCGCAAGGCCCGTGCCGGATCCTGCGAGCAAAAGAGGCTGCGCGGGATTCCCGGGGAGATAGAAGCTGTCGCCCGCTGGCCCCTGAAACGAAAGCACATCACCTTCGGCGACCGCATCGTGCAGCCAGTTGCTCATCTTCCCGCCCGGCACGCGCTTGACGTGCAGCTCCAAGCGCTCCTCCTCGGGAAGCGAGGCGAGCGAATAGCTGCGCACGATCCCGTCCGGATGGCGGAGGTTGATGAACTGGCCGGCGTAGTAGTCGAACCCTTCCGGCTTGTCCAGCCAAAGCCCCAACACCTGCGCGTTGAGCATGCGCCGCTCGGCCACGCGCGCCTGCCACACCGGCCCTTCCTTGCCAAGCCCGATCTCCAAATCCTCGGTCGGGCGCGCGATGCAGGCGAGGAAATAGCCCTGCGCGGCCAACGTGTCTTTGAGGCCCTGCTGCGCCTCCTTCGGCGGCGTGCCGGAAAGCGCGCGCACCATGCAGGTCTGGCATGCGCCCGCACGGCAGCCGGAGGGCAGGAGCACGCCGTGCCGCTCCAAACACTCAAGCACGCTCTCGCCTTCCTGGCATGCATAGTCCTTGCCCTCAAAGCGGATGATCGGCACGGCGGCTCCCTCCTTGGCCTCACATCAGCGATCGAGCACGTCGTCGCGCGTGGATTCGGCGACCTCGATCACCTCGGCGATCGTCGCCTCGTCCACGCCGAGCTCGGCGAGCGTCGAACGCAGGTGGCAAAGGATATGGTCGAAGTGGCTGTCGTTCAGCCCCATCTCGTGCACGAGCCGCTTGTGGCCCTCGCGCATGTCCTTGCCGGTGTAGTTGTTCGGCCCGCCGAAGGCCATCGTCAGAAACGCCTTCTGCTTGGCGGCCTGCTTTTCCATGTCTACGCCCTCAAAGAAGCGCGTGATATACGGATCGGACAGCACGCGGCGATAGAACTTGTCCACCGCCACATCGATCGCCTCCGCACCGCCCAGTCGCTCATACAGCGTCGCCATCGTCTGCCTCCTTCGTTGGAATGACGCATGCATAAAACATGCATGCGTGGTGCAACATTTCCAGTCGCGTGCCTCCATGTCAAGCGGCTAGAATGAGCGCGATGCAACTCACGATGCACACCGACTATGCGCTGCGCGCGCTCGTGTATCTGGCAAGCACGCCTGGGCACCGCAGCACCGCCGAGCAAATCGCGCGCGCGATGAGCGCGTCGTTTCACCACACGATGAAGGTCGTGCACCGGCTGGCGACGGAAGGCTTCGTGCGCACGATTCCGGGGCGCGGCGGCGGCGTGGCGCTGGCCCGCCCGCCGGAGGCGATCCGCGTGGGCGAGGTCGTGCGCGCGATCGAGCCGCTCAAGCTGCTCGCCTGCTTCGACGCCGAAAACCCCGGCGAGTGTCCGCTTGTGCCCGCCTGCACGTTGCGCAACGCGCTTGGGCGCGCGATGCAGGCCTTCTTGCGGGAGCTGGATGCGATCACGATCGCGGATCTTCTCACCGAAAACGAACGCATGCTGCTCGCAGCCCGCGAAAAGCCCGAAACATGACGCGCAAAGACGCACCAGGCCCCAATGCGTTCTTGCGCTGGCTTGCGCGGGTGCTGGCGCGCGGCTGGCACCGCCTCCCGCCAGGGCGATACCCGTTGCCGCAGGGGCCGGTGATCCTCGCCGGCAACCACCGATGCGGGCTGGATCCGGTGATCGTGCAGGCGGCCGTGGATCGGCCCGTGCGCTTCATCATGGCGCGCGAGTATTACGATCGCTTGTGGTGGCTGCGCTGGATGTTCGATGCGGCCGGCGTCGTCCTCGTGGGGAGCGTGCGCGAAGGGGCGCACGCGCTCCTCGAGGCGGAAGAGGCGCTCCAAAAGGGGCATGTGATCGGGATCTTCCCGGAAGGCGCGGCCAATCCTCCGCGGCCGCTTGCGCGGATTCTGCCGGGGGCGGTGTATCTGGCCTCCGCCACCCGCGCCCCCATCATCCCGTTCCGCATCGGCGGCGTGTGGCCGTTCGATCATCGCCACATGTGGACGCCGATCTTGCGCCGCTCGCGCGCGTGGATCCGCTTCGGCGCGCCGCTCCGCTTTGCGTTCGATCCCAAGGATCGCGAGGCGATCGCGAAGGCCAGCGAAAAGCTGCGGCAGGCGATCTTGGAGATCCCGCGCACGCGCCCGGCGCGCATCGGCTAGCCGCATCGCCTAGCCTTCGGCCGATGGACGCGCTCGTCGTCGAAGATCTTCGCAAGACCTACCGCGGCGGCAAACAGGCGCTGCGGGGCGTGTCGTTTGCGGTGCCGGAGGGATCGTTCTTCGCGCTGCTCGGCCCGAACGGCGCGGGGAAAACGACGCTCATCAGCATCCTGGCCGATGTGGTGCGGCCCACGGGCGGCCGGATGTATCTGTTCGGCCGCGATGTGTTCCAGCATCGGCGCTGGTGCAAGCAAAGGATCGGCATCGTGCCGCAGGAGGTGGCGTTCGATCCGTTCTTTTCGGTGCGCGATGTGCTCGAGATCACCTGCGGGCTCTACGGCGTGCGCCCGGATGCGCGCTGGATCGCGCGCTTGCTGGAGGCGCTTGAGCTTGCCCCGCACGCGCACAAGAACACCCGCGCGCTTTCCGGCGGCATGCGCCGAAGGCTTCTGGTCGCGCAAGCGCTCGTGCACCGTCCGCCGATGGCGGTGCTGGACGAGCCGACCGCGGGCGTGGACGTGGAGCTTCGCCAGCGGCTTTGGGCCTTCATGCAAGAGCTCAACCGCGAGGGGATGACGATCCTGCTCACGACGCACTACCTGGAAGAAGCCGAGGCCCTTTGCGACCACGTCGCGATCCTGCGCGAAGGTGCGCTGCTCACGGCAAGGCCGATGCGCGCGCTTCTGGATGAGCTCGCCGCCGCGTTCTTGTGGCTGGCCTACCCCACGCCGCCCGACCCCGCCCAGCTTGCGGACGCAAGAATCGCCCCGTTTGCGCCGCGCCTTGTGGACGGCGGCGTGTGCCTGGCGCTTAGGCGCACTCCCACCGGCACTAATGTGCACGAGGCCTACGCGGCGGCGCTTTCGGTGTTCGGCCCACCGACCAACGCGGAAATCCGCCGCGAAGACTTGGAAGACGTTTTCCTACGGCTCACCGGCAACGCCAAGGAGGCCGGATGCAGTTCATAGGCAACCCGCTGGGGCTGTGGACGCTGTTCGTGCGCGAAACGCGCAGGTTTTTGAACGTGAAGATGCAAACGATCGTCGCGCCGGCGCTGACGGCGCTGTTGTATCTTCTCGTGTTCCACTACGCGATGGGCGCGCGCAAGGTGCCCGGGCTTGACGTGGACTACTTTTCGTTCCTTGCGCCGGGGCTGGCGATGATGGCGATGTTGCAAAACGCGTTCGCGAACACCTCAAGCTCGATGATCACGGCCAAGGTGATGGGCGTGCACGTCTATCTTTTGATGGCGCCGCTTTCGGCCGCGGAGATCGTCATAGCCTTCGTCGCCGCGGCCTGCGTGCGCGCGCTGATCGTGGCGCTGGCGTTTCTTGCGCCGCTTGCGCCGTTCGTGCACTGGTCGGCGTCGCATCTGGGGCTGGCGCTCCTCTACGGCCTGATCGGCAGCGTCCTCATGGGCGCGTGGGGGCTTTTGGCCGGCATCTGGGCGCGGCGCTTCGACGACATGGCCGTGGTCACGAACTTCGTCGTGATGCCGCTCACCTTTCTTTCCGGCGTGTTCTACACGACGGCGCAGTTGCCGGCGTGGGCGGCGGCGGTCAACCGCGCCAATCCCTTCTTCTACCTGATCGACGGCTTCCGCTTTGGGCTTCTGGGCGTGGCCGACGGCGCACCCTTCGCCGCGTGGGCGCCGCTTGCGCTGCTTGCACTGGCTTCGTGCGCCGCCGCCTGGCACGCCTGGCGCATCGGCTGGCGCATCAAGGCATGAGCGGAAAAAGGCGCAGGAAAACGCGCGCGTGGCTGGCCCGCCATCGGCGCGATGCGTTCGTGCGCCGGGCGAAGCAAGAAGGCCGCCGCTCGCGCGCCGCCTACAAGCTGATCGAGATGCTCGACCGCTTCCGGATTGCGGTGCCGAAGCATGCGCGCATCGTGGACTTGGGCGCCGCGCCCGGCGCGTGGAGCGAGGAGCTTGCGCGGCGCGCGCCCGAGGGCGTGATCGTGGCCGTGGATCTGCTGCCGATGCCGCCGATTGCGAACGTGGCGTTCATTCAGGGCGACTTTGAAGATCCCGAAACCCAAGCGCGCATCCGCGCGGCCTTGCAGGGAGAAGCGGATCTCGTGGTGAGCGACGCCGCGCCGAACCTAAGCGGCGTCGCCGCGGTGGATCAGGCGCGCGCGATGCGGCTTGCGGAAAGCGCGCTTGCGTTCGCCGCAAGCGTGCTGCGCCCGGGCGGCGCGTTCATCGTCAAGACCTTTCGCGGCGAGGGCTGGGATGCGTTCGTGCGCGCACTCAAGGATCATTT
>CAZTLD010000011.1:0-15968 GCA_964614395.1 uncultured Zetaproteobacteria bacterium | reverse complement strand
TTCGTTGAAAGTCGCGCTTGCGCGCAGTGCGAACGATGCCGCGCGCCTTGCATCAGTCCCAATAGATATCCATGATTGGATCCATCATGGATGCTTATGCATTGGAGATCAGCACGCGGCAGATGCGGATTCTGGACGCGGTCGCGCGCACCGGCAGTTGCTCGCGCGCGGCCGAGATCCTGTTCATGTCCCAGCCGGGCGTATCCATGCAGATCAAGCAGATGGAGGCGATGCTGGGCTTTCGCCTCTTTGATCGCACCGGCCGCCGCATGCGGCCCACCGCCGAGGGGCGCGTCGTCATCGCGCGCGTGCGCGAGGCGCTGGCGGCGCTTCGCCAGGCCGAGGAGGAGTTGGCTGCGATTCGGGGGCTTGCGCGCGGGCGGTTGCATCTCACGATCGCAAGCACCGCGAACTACTTCGCGCCCAAGCTGATCGCCGCGTTCTTGCGCGAGCATCCCGGGATAGAGCTGAAGCTTGCCGTCGCCAATCGCGCCGGGCTTGTGCGCGCGCTGGCCGAGGCCGAAACCGATCTTGCGATCATGGGCAAGGCCCCGGAAGAGCTGCCGCTAAAAGAAGAGGCGTTTTTGGACAATCCGCTCGTCGTGATCGCGCCGCCCGATCACAGGCTTGCCGCGCGCCGAAGGATTCCGCTGGCCGAGGCGATGCGCGAGCCTTTCATCGTGCGCGAGGCCGGATCCGGCACGCGCGCAGCCGTAGAGCGGTTTCTCGCCGCGCGCGGCTTCACCCGTAGCGAACGCATCGAGATGCACTCCTCCGAAGCGATCAAGCAGGCCGTGGCCGCAGGGCTGGGGCTTGGCGTGGTCTCGGCGCACACGCTGGAGATGGAGCTGGCGCTGGGAAGGCTTGCGGTGCTGGACGTGGAAGGCTTTCCGATCATGCGCAAGTGGCGGCTCGTGCACCGCGCCGATCGCAGCCTGCCTCCCGCCGCGCGGGCGTTTGCGGCGTTCGTGATCAAGCACGCCTGCCGGCTTGTGTCTTCGCCGCTGGATGCGCCAGCGCCCACAGGCTTGCGATAGCGCCCGCGCCCGCCAATCCCGCAGCCGCCCATGTGTGCTCGCGCCAGATCGCCGCGGCCATGCATAGCCCCACGCCCCCGAACACGAGCACAAGCCGACGCCTGGCCTCAGGGCCGCCGATCGGGCGGCGCAGATAAGACCACTGATAGTCGGGCGCACGCGCAATCCAGAGGCGGGAAGCGATGATCCAAGCGGCGACGCCGACGAGCCACGCCTTCGTGGGCGCGCCAACGAGCGCCCAGGCCGCGAGCGCCACCGCCGCAAGCCAAACGAACCATCCACCCATCAGGCCGCGGCCGCAAGGGCCGCTTCGGAAAAGAGCGCCGCAATCTCGGCCGGATCGCGGCTCGTAAGAAGCCTTGCCCGCACCTCAGGGCGGCGAAGCTGGCGCACGATGCGCGCAAGAAGCTCCAAATGGCTGGGGTCGTCTTTGTCCGGCACGAGCAGCAACGCGACCAGGCGCACAGGCTTTTCGTCGATCGCGTCGAAATCCACGCCCGTCGCATGCCGCGCGATCGCAAGCACCGGCTCTTCGAGGTTCGGCACGCGCCCGTGCGGCACCGCGATCCCCTCCCCGATACCGGTGCTGCCCAGCCGCTCGCGCGCCATCACCGCCTCGACGATCACATCCGGATCGATCAGCTCGGACAAAAGCGCTGCGAGCTCGTCGATCAGCGCGCGGCGGCTTTGCGCGTGCGAATCAAGGATCACATGCTCGGGATCGAGCAGCATCTTAGCCTTCCTCGGGATGCTCCTTCATGCGCCGGGCCTCGGCCGCCTCGTGGTTGCGCAGATGCGGCTTGCGCTTGGCCTTGTAGCGCGCGAGTTGCCGATTGATCTTGTCGATCACGACATCGATCGCGGCATAAAGGTTTTCCTCCGCGGCCTTGGCGTGCAACACATCACCGGGCGCATGCACCGTGACCTCGCAGACATGCTGCTGCTTTTCCACGCTCAGCACCACATGCACATCGATCACGCGGTCAAACGCGGTCTTGAGGTGAGAAAGCTTTTCCTCCACATGCGCCTTGAGCGCATCGGTGAGCTCCACATGGTGCCCGGTGATCGTCAAACGCATCGACTGCCTCCTTGCTTGCGGTATTGTTTGCGCCGTTCGCTGCTCGACGGAATGCCCATCTGCTCGCGGTATTTCGCCACGGTCCGCCGGGCGATGGCGATGCCCTCGGCCTGTAGCCGCTCGGCGATCGTCTGATCGGAAAGCGGCCGCTTCTTGGGCTCGCTCAGAATCAATGCCCGGATCCGCTCGCGCACGCGGTGCACGCTGATCGCGCCGCCGTCGGCCGTAGCCAGCCCCGTGCTGAAAAAGCGCTTGAGCTCTATCACGCCAAGCGGCGTGCGCGCGTATTTGCCGGCCACGACCCGCGAGATCGTGGACTCATGCAGCCCCAATGCATCGGCGACATCCTGCAACCGTAACGGCCGCAATCCCAGAACCCCGTAACGCAAAAAGTCGCGCTGCTTGTCGGCCAGCACCCGTCCGACCTTGAGCAAGGTGCTTGCGCGCTGCTCGAGCGCATGCAAAAGCATCCTCGCCTCTTCCAAAGCCTCGCGCACAAAGGCGCGATCCCGCCCCGTCCACTGCCGCGCCGCCCACTGCGCCTGGATCTTCAGCCGCTGCCATGTGGTGTCCAGAAGCTCGACATCGAAACCCCCGCCCGGGCGCGGCACGAAGGCGAGCTCCGGGCGGATATACAAACCGGGCTCGCCGCGCATCCCGTGCCCCGGCCAGGGATCCAGCCTGCGAAGCCGCGCCCGCACGCGGGGAATGAGATCCGGAGGACAACCGAGCGCCCCGGCGAGTTCTGCATCCGTCCCCGCCAGCTGCTCGGGCGTGAGGTTCAACGCCTGCCGACACAACCGATCGATCGGATCGTCCTCTTCCAGTTGCAAAAGCAGGCATTCGCGCAGGTCGCGCGCGCCGATGCCAGCCGGCTCCAGTCGGTGCACGCGCGTTTCCAACACGCGCACGACTTCGCTTGCCTTTGCGCCCACGAGCTCCGCCACGCGCGCGGGGTCTTCGCGGAAGTAGCCGTCCTCATCCAACGATTCAACCAGCGCATGCGCAATCGCGCGCTCGCGCTCCGGCATCGGCTCGCGCTCGATTTGCTCGTGAAGCCGCTCCAGCAATGTCGGCTCGTCGCGCCAACGCGCCTCGGGCGGCTCGCGGAAGTCTTCGTCCAAACCCGGCCCCAACCAGTCCCACCGCGCATCACCCGAATCGAGGGACTCCAACTCCTCCTCGCGCGACGGCGCCCCTTCCGGCTCTTCCAACTCCAACAGGGGATTGCGCTCCAACACCGCCTCAATGTGCTGGGAAAGCTCCAGCGCGTTCATCGCGAGCACCTTGAGCCCCAGCTGCAGCTGCGGCGTGAGCGCAAGCTTCGTGGTCAGCTTCGTTTCCGTCCGGAGCGCCATCACCCCCTCACTCGTGAGCTATAGACGCGCGAAGAGTTCCATTCAACCCGCGCGCCGGTAAGGCGCAAGAAGCTCGGCAAGCTCCCCGCTCGCATCCATCTCCACCATGATGTCGCAGCCGCCGACGAGCTCTCCGTTCACATACAGCTGCGGATAGGTCGGCCAGTTCGCGTACTCCTTGACCGCCTCGCGCAGCTCGGGATCGACGAGCACATTCACCGCGTGAAACGGGACATCGTACTTCTGCAAGATCGCCACCGCCCGCTGCGAAAAGCCGCACATCGGAAACTCGGGCGTCCCCTTCATGAACAGCACCACCGGATGCGAGCGCACGATGGTATCGATTTCGTCCAGGATCTCCTTTCTGGCCATCACCTACTCCTCAATGCATCGGATTCCTCAGGGGCCTGCGCCACGATGCGCACCGCATGCACATCGGTTTTCAGCAGGTCCCCCAGCGCTGCATGCACGAGCCTGTGCCGCTCAAGGCGGCTTCTGCCCCGCATCCGCTCGGACACCACGCGCACGACCCAATGCGAAGGTTTCCACTCCTGCACTTCCACTTCTCCGTCCGGGAAGGCTTCTTTTAGCAACCTTTGTGCCATCTCTAGCGCTTGACTCATGCGCATCCTCCAAACTGGTGGGCGCGGCAGGACTCGAACCTGCAACCCGCCGGTTATGAGCCGGCCGCTCTGACCATTGAGCTACGCGCCCTTGATCATCCGGCCCATTCGCGGGCCATCGCGACAAGTTCCGGCATCCACGCATCCACGCATTCCGCGATGCGCGCATAAACGCGCTCAAACACCGCAAGCGGCTTTCCCATCGGATCTTCGATATCCTGCCCATCGAGCGGCTCGGAAAGCAACGCCACCTTATCGCGCGCCTGCGGGCGGGCGCGCACGAGCCGATCGCGCTGCGCCTTTTCCATCACCCAAACGATGTCCGCCCGCAACAGATCCGGCCCCAGAAGGGGTTGGGCGACATGCGTGGAAAGATCCACCCCATAGGCGGCAGCCGCCCGCACAGCCTCGCGCGGAGGGCGCCTTCCGGGAAGCGCCATCAGCCCCCGGCTGAACGCCTCCGCCCACACCCCCTCGTCTTGGAAGCGCTTGGCGAGATATCCCGCGGCAAACGGGCTGCGGCAGAGGTTGCCGGTGCACACCGCAAGCACCGCAAAGTCCTCACGCCTCACGCCACACCCCCTTCCAGCTGCCGCCACAGCGGCACGCCGCCGCATTCTTTCGCGACCCGATCCATCAGCACCTCGTGCGCGCGACGATCTTCCTCCGGCACTTCCACCGGCGGGCGGTTGGTCAGCGGCGCGGTTTCCTTGAGCTCGTCGTGCAGCGCCGCGCGAAACGTCACCGACGCAAAATGCTTCGCCGGCCGCGGGCGGATCTCGCCTTCCAGCGAAAGCTGGCCTTCGGTCATGCGCAAAAACACCTCGGCGAGGAGTTCCGCGTCCAGAAGCGCACCGTGCAACTGGCGGCGGGAGCGATCCACGCCGAAGCGATCGCACAGCGCATCCAGGCTGCAGCGCGGGAAGCGCCGGCTGCGCGCAAGCGCCAATGTGTCAATCACAGGAAACTCGTCCAACACACCTGGGCTGCCTGCGTGCGCGTATTCGTGCATCAAAAAGCGCAGATCGAACGGCGCATTGTGGATCACCAAAACGCCTTGGCGCAAAAACGCCAACAGCTCATCCTTGACCTCGGCAAAGCGCGGCTTGTCCTTGACCTTTTCGTCAGTAATGCCGTGGATCTCCACCACATCCTTCGGGATCGGGCGCTGCGGGTTCAGGTAGTGGTGAAAGGTGCAATCATGCCGGATCGTCCGCCCCTCGATCAGGATCGCGCCGATCTCGACGATCCGGTGCCCTTGCTCCGGATGCTTGCCGGTCGTTTCGGTATCGAGCACCACATAGCGCATGATCCCGATGCTACCGCCGCCTACACGCGCCGCCAGCGGGCGAGAAACCAGCTTCGCGGCCGACCAATGTCGGCCCATGCGCCTTCGTGGAGCAAATAGCGCACCTTGCCCTCGGCCAGCTTGGCGAGAATCCCTTCCGTGAGGCTCCACGGCTTCGCATCACCGAACGCAGCCAAGGCCCGCGCATCCCACGCAGACACGCCGGCAAAGGTCCACGGCGCAGGGCGCGCGCGCACCAAGGCGCCCCTTTCCACCGCAAAGTCGCCCAAATGCGGCGGGCGCGTGCGCACCAATCCGATGGCCGCGCCTTCGGGCGGGACGCGCCGCCACAGCGCGCGCAGGTCGAGATCGGTGAGCACATCGGCATTGTGCACGATCACGGGGCCTTCATCCTCCGGCAAAAGCTTCAGCGCCCGCACCGCGCCCGCGCCCGAATCCAAAAGCTCCGGCTCGTAGCTGATGCGGATCGCGCAGCCAAAGCGCGCGCCATCGCCGAGCGCCTGCGCCAGTTGCTCCGCATGGTGATGGGCATTGACCGCGATCCAGCGCACGCCTGCGGCCACAAGGCGCAGGATCACCTGCTCGATCACGGGGCGCTCGCCGCACGGCATCAGCGCCTTCGGGCGCGCGCGCGTAAGCCACCTCAGCCGCGTGCCCAAGCCCGCCGCCAAGACCACCGCGCGCATCTACACGAGCCGCTTGATGCGCGGCATCGCCTTGCGCGCGGCCAGATACCCGCGCTCGATCTCGGCCTCCGGCGCGGAAAAGTCGTTCCACTGGCGAAAGCCGGGCAAAGGCTCGATCACCGCATCGGCCTCGCGCTTGGCCCAGCGCCGCAGGTAGAGCCCGCGCACCGCAAGCGCCCAGTCCAGCATCTCGTAGACGTTCTCCGGCTCGCGCTTCGGATCGGGGCGCGCGCCGACGTTGACGGCCACGACCGGCCGGCCGCGCGCGACCTCGCGCGCATGATCCACCGGCAGATCGCCCGCAAGCCCCCCGTCCAGATAGCGCACGCCGTGGATCTCGACCGGATCGAAGACCCCAGGCAGCGCCATGCTCGCCGCCACCGCCAGCGCCACATCCGCCGTGTGTTTCCGGCACAGCGCGCGCGCCTCCCCCGACGGAAACTCCACCGCCACCACATGCAACGGAATCGCCAGATCCGCAAAGCGCGCATCGCCCACGCACGCGCGCACGAGCGCGATCAGCGCGTCTCGGTCGGCCACCGCGCGCGTCGTCGCAAGCCGCGTGTATAGCGCAAGCTTTCTTGACGCCGACGAAAGCCTCGCCATCCAGCCTTCGCTCGTCGCATCGCCGTTTTCCACCTCAGGAAGCCCCAGCGCGCGGAACGATTCGCTTTCCAAAAGCCGAAGCGCTTCTTCTTCCAGCGCCTGCGCATCGGGGTTGCGCGCATACATCGCGCCCACCAACGCGCCCACGCTCACCCCCACGATCGCGCTCGGCCGAAGGCCCGCTTCCTCCAGCGCGCGCAACGCCCCGATGTGCGCAAACCCGCGCGCGCCGCCCCCGCCCAACACGAGCACGAAGCCTTCGCGCTTCCGAAACCAGCGCCACCACTTCACGCCGAGCCCCCTATGCGCGCCGCTTTCCGCACCTGCTCGATCAGCGCCTCTTCCTCAAGATGATCCGGCCTTTCCGGCGCGACCGCAAATCCGTCCAGCACCCGTTCGCCATAGGTCCAGGCCCGCGCCTGGCGGATGCCCCATCCCGCATCGCTGATCGTGCGGGCAAGCCTCGCCAAGAGCCCCAGTTGATCCGCCGCCTGCACCTCAAGCCATATCGTCCGCCCTTTGCGCCAGCGCACATGCACGCGCACCTCGGTGCGGCGCATCAGCCAGTCCGGCCGCGTGCGCGGAAGCGGCAGCGGCCTTTCGGATGCCAGCGCCTCGCGCATCGCGCGTACGATGCGCGCGCACTCCGCGCGCGAAGCCGCATTCCTTTGCAGCACGAACACATCGAGCGCCCGCCCGTCCACAAGCCGCTCGGCGTAGGCCGCGGCGATCCCCTCGCCTGCGCGGGCGATCCCTTCCGCGGCTTGCGCAAACAGCCCCGGGCGGTCTTCGGCGAGCAGATAGGCCACCGTTTCGTCGTGCGCGGCATCGGCGATCACATCCAGCGCCTCATCGCGCCCGGAGGCGACGAGCCGCAGCGCATGCGCAAGCCATCGCGGCGCAAGCCGCAACATCGTCTCCGGCGCGAACATCGCCAGCGCCCGATCGGCCGCGGCGTCGTCCAGGCCGGAAAGCGCCTTGCTCGTGCGCCGGCGCAATGCCAGGCGCGCCTGCCATGCGTCCGGGCGCGCCTCCAGTTGCGCGCGCACGGCCTCATAGGCTTCGTCCAGAAGCGCCGCCTTCCATGGCGTCCAGGCCTGCTCGGAGACCGCGCGAATGTCTGCGATCGTGAGCAAATACAAGTAGCTCAGCCGTCCGGGATCGCCGACCAACGAGGCCAAGCCCGCCACCGCTTCGGGGTCGGCCGTATCGGCGCGCTCGGCGAACTGTGAAAGCGCAAGGTGATGGCGCACCAGCCACGCCAAAAGCGCTTGGCTGTCCGCATGCAGGCCCAGCCGTTCGGCTGCGCGCTTCGCGATGCGCGCGCCGACCTCGCTGTGATCCTCGCCCGGATGGGCCTTGCCGACATCGTGCAACAGCGCACTCAAAAGCAGCACATCCGGCCGATGCACGCCTGCCGCGGCCTCCGGCACGAAACGCGCCGGCGCCGCAGGGCGGCCTGCGAGCATCGAGGCGGCCTCATCGAGCGCCCTCAGCGCATGCTCATCCACGGTATAGGCGTGGTAGCGGTTGAACTGCCCGTAGCCCACGGCCGGACGAAACTCGGGGATGATGCGCGCAAGCACGCCTGTCGTGTGCATCGCCCACAGCACGTTCGGCGCAGCGCTCGGTTTTCTCAAGATGCGCAGGAAGGCTTCCGTGATCCTCGGATCCGTGCGCAGATCCTCGCCGATCAGCATTGCGTCTTCGCGCACGCGACGCAGCGTCTCCCCGTGGATCGCCAGCCGATGGGCGGCCGCCTCGGCGAAGAGCGCGACGATTCGGCGCGGATCCTCGCGAAACGCGTAAGGATGCGGGGCGGCCAGCTTCCCGCCGACAAGCCGCCACGCGCCCAAACGGCGCGCGCGCGTTCGCGGTTTGGCGAGCGCCTCCTCGATGTCCTCGACGAACAACGAAACGATGCGCGCAATCCTGCCCGCGCGGCGAAAGTAGGCGCGCATGAAGGCCACGACCGGCGCTTCCTCCGCTTGCGGAAACAGCGCCTGCGCGATCTCGTATTGGCGTTCGAACACGAGCCGATCGTCGGCGCGTTGGTTGAGCGCGTGCAGCGCAAAACGCATGCGCCAGAGGAAAGACTCGGCCTCTCTCAGCTCGTCGAACTCGCGCGGAAACAGCCGCGGCGGGCGGCGCATCGCGCGCGGCAAAAGCTCGGCAAGCCAGCCTGCGGCCTGCACGTCTCGCAAGCCACCGCGCGCGTTCTTCACATTCGGCTCCATCGCAAACGCGGTGTTCTGCGCGGCCTGCCAGCGTGCTTTGAGCTCGTCGATCTTCGCGCGAACCAGCTCCCCCGCATGTTCGTCAAGCCAGCGATCCCGCAGCCGGCAGAGCGCGGCAAAGCCCCGCCCGCCTCCGGCGACGAGCCGCGCATCCAGCGCGGCCGTCGCTGCGTGGTGATCCTCGGCAAAGGCTTGCGCGAGCTCCTCGGGCGCGCCGAAGCGCACGCCGATCTTCGCGCCGGTGTCCCACAATGCCTGCACGAATCGTTCCAGCGCTTCTTCTTGGCGCCTTGCCAGCGCGCCGGTCGGCACAAGCCACAAGTCCCAATCCGAATACAGGCACAGCTCGCCGCGCCCGTAGCCGCCCACGGCCACGAGATCGCACACCTCGGCAGCAGGCGAGGCCTTTTGCCGCCAGATCGCGTGCAAAAGCCCGTCCACCTCGTAGGCCAAGCCGTGGGCGAGCATCCGGCCGCTAGGCTCGCTGCGCCACGCCTGCTGGAAGCGGGCGCGGATGTTATGCAGCGCTTGGGAAGCCGCCTGCATCGTCTTCCGGAAGCAGCGCGCGCAGCCGGTAAAGCAGATCGTGCGCTTGTTTGGGCGTGAGTGTGTCGGGGTCGGCCTCTCGGAGCAGGCGGCCCAGCTCCCGCCAGCGCGCAAGCTCCGCTTCCTTGCGGCGTCTTTCCGCCTCGGCAAAAAGCCCGAGTTGCACGCCTGCGGCTTCCGCCTTCAGCTCAAGCTGCCGCTCCAGCTCGTCCAGCTTCTCGCGCGCGCGCGCGATCACCGCGCGCGGCATGCCGGCAAGCTCCGCCACCGCAAGCCCATACGAGCGATCGGCCGCCCCCTCCACGACGCGGTGCAGAAAGATCACCTTGCCCTGCCATTCCCGCACCGCCACCGAGGCATTGAACGCCGCCGGATGCGCGGCCGCGAAGTCCACAAGCTCGTGGTAATGCGTCGCAAACAGCGCGAGCACCCCCTCGGCGTCGGCCAAGGCCTCGGCCACGGCCCAAGCGATCGCAAGCCCATCCCAGGTGCTCGTGCCGCGGCCGATTTCGTCGATCACGACGAGCGACCGCGGGCGAAGCGCATGGAGGATGCTTGCCGTTTCCATCATCTCCACCATGAACGTGGAGCGCCCCCGCGCAAGCTCGTCGCCTGCGCCGATGCGCGAAAAGATCCGCCGCATCACCGGAATGCGCGCGCGCTCGGCCGGCACGAAGCTTCCCATCTGCGCAAGCCACACGCACCAGGCCACCTGCCGCATGTAGGTGGACTTGCCGCCCATGTTCGGGCCGGTGAGCAGCATGAAGCGCCGGTGGTGGAAGTCCATGCGCGCATCGTTCGGCGTGAACTCGCGCTGCATCCGCTCGACGACCAGATGCCGCCCGCCGATGATTTCGAGCGTCTCGCCCTCATCCACCTCGGGACGCACGAGCCGCGCCTCAAGCGCAACCTCCGCCAATCCCGCGAGCACATCGAGCTTAGCCACCGCGGCCGCCGCCTGCTGAATGCGCCGCGCATCATTCTCGATCTCGCGGCGCAGCGCTTCGACGAGCGCCTGCTCGCGCGCCAGCGCCTCCTCCTGCGCCCGCACCACCTCGGCCTCGAAGCGGGCAAGCTCATCGGTCGTAAAGCGCTCCACCGATGTCAGCGTCTGCCGCCGCACATAGTCGGGCGGGGCCTTGGCAGCCTGCGCCTTCGTGAGCTCAATGAAATAGCCGAACACCTTGTTGTGGCGCACGCGCAGGTTCGGGATGCCGGTGCGCTCGCGCTCGCGCGCCTCGAACGCCGCAAGCCACGACTCCTTGTCCTCAGCCAGCGCGCGCAGCCGATCGAGCTCCGCATCGAAGCCCTTGCTGATCATGCCGGGGTCGCGCACCGACGCGGGCGGCTCGGGATTGAGCGCACGGGCAAGCTTTTCCGCCAGCGCCTCCAGCCCGCGCATGCCCTCCACGATCTCGGCGAACAGCCCGCCGCGGCCGGCCAGCAGCGCAACGAGCTCCGGCAAGCGCTTGAGCGCCTCGGCAAGCCCCAGCCAGTCGCGCGGCGTCTCGCGGCGCATCACGATGCGGCCGAGCATCCGCTCCCAGTCGCGCATGCCGCGAAGCCGCGCGCGCACGTCGGCGCGCGTGGTTTCGTCGTCCACAAGCGAGGCGACGGCGTCGTGGCGGGCGCGGATCGCCGCAAGATCCACGAGCGGCGCGCGCATCCAGTCGGCCAAAAGCCTTTTGCCCATCGGCGTCAGCGTCCGGTCGATCGCGGCGAACATCCCCATCGAGGTATCACCACGCATGTCGGCGAAGGCTTCGAGGTTGCGCATCGTGCGCGCGTCGATCACAAGCTTCGGCGCTTCCTCGACGAACGCGGGCAGCTCCAGGTGCGCAAGCGAGCAGCGCTGCGTCTGCTCCAGATACGCGAGCACCGCACCCACGCAGCCGGCGACCAGCGGCACGCCCCCCAGCCCCAGCGCCGCCCAGTCCTTGACATGAAGCAGCCGCGCCACCGCTTCCTGGGCTGCGTCCGGCGCAAACGACCACGGCGCAAGCCGTTGCAGGTTCGGGGCAAGCCCCTCGGCCCACGCCGCGTCCTCCGGCGCAAGAAGCTCGGCCACGCCCAACGACTCCAGCGCCTCCGCAAGCGCGCTAGCCCCCTGGCCGTGCTGGAGGCGCCAGCGTCCGGAGGCGAAATCGAGCGCCGCCAGCGCCCATGCGCCGCTTTCATCTTGGTTGACCGCGGCAAGCCACCGGCGCTCGGCGTCATCCAGCGCATCCTCCTCGGTGAGCGTGCCGGGTGTGACCACCCGCACGACCTTGCGCTCGATCAGCCCCTTGCCCGGCGGCGTGAGTTGCTCGCAGATCGCGACACGCTCGCCTACGGCGACGAGCTTGGCGAGATACCGATCCAACTGCCGCCACGGGATGCCCGCCATCACCACATCGCGCCCGGCGGACTTGCCGCGCTTGGTCAGCGCAATGCCGAGGATCTCGGAGGCCTTGACCGCATCGTCCCAAAAGGTCTCGTAGAAATCGCCCATGCGGAACAGCACGATGCAGTCCGGATATTGCGCCTTCGCTTCCAGATACTGGCGCATCGCGGGCGTGTGCTGGCTGAGATCCTCCTTCATCGCGGGCGTGCGCGAAGCCGAAGCAGCATCTCCACCTGGCGCAAGTTTTGCCTTGCCGCCTCGAAGTCCGGAAGCACCTCCAGCGCCAACGCGAAGTATTTCCTCGCTTCAGCAAGCTTGCCTTGTTGCATCAACGCCGCGCCCAAGAGGTTGATCGCGGGCGGATTGTAGGGGTAGATGCGCTGAAACGCGCGAAGCACGCGCTCGGCCTTCGCGAAATCGCCCATTCGGTAGGCCATCGCGCCCACGCCGAACACGGCGCGGAAGTTCTCCGGATCGAGCCGATAAGCCTTGTCGTATTCCCGCGCTGCGGCCGCCGCCATGCCCGGGACGCGCTCCAGCTGCATCGCGCGCCCCACATGCCATTCGCTCGCCACCCACAGCCAAATCCACACGTTCGCCACAGCCGCGCCGGCAAGCCCCGCGCCCACGAGCCGAGATGCCAGAGATCCAAGCGCGCGCGTGCGAAACGAAACGACGCCGCCAAGCCATGCGCCGATCACGAGCGCGAACATGTAAAGCGAAGCCGGATTGAAGAACACATGGTTGAACAGCGCGTCAAACCCTGCCGCTGCCACCGCCGCCGCGCCCATGAGCGCCATCAGCGTGCCTTGTTGCCAAGCCGCGCGCGCAAAGCGCGCCCATGCCCACAGCAATAGCGCCGTGAAGATGAGCGCGGCCGGAATCCCGTTTTCCGAGGCGATCTGCAAGAAATAATCATGCGGATTGGTCGTGAACGTGCGCGCGCTGCTCAAACGATCGCGAAAATCCGGAAAGTGGTTCGAATACTTCGGATAGATCCACGCAAAGTTGCCGGTGCCGTGCCCGAGCCACGGCCGATCCATCACCATCGCCCACGTGGACGCATACATCGGCGTGCGATCGCCGAGCACCGGATATAGCCGAATCCACAGCTCGGCGAGCGGCGGCTGCGGCACGCCGGGCGTAAGCTTCGCCTCCTTCGGGATTTCGGCAGCGGCCTTCAACGTGCCGGAAAGGCGCGCCGCCTCGCGGTAGTGAAACGGCAGCATGAAATAGACGACGACGCTTGCGGCGGCGGCGGAAAGGCACCACCAAGCCTCCGGCCTGCGCGCCGCAGCCTTGATGCGCCCGGCGCGCAGCGCAAGAAGTGCTGCCAGCGCAAGCCCCAGCCACACGCCGAACATCCCGCCGCGGGATGCGCCAACAAGCAGCACCACGCCCTCGGTGAACAGCGCAAACCAAGCGAGCACCCGCTCCACCGGCGTGCGCACGCGCACGAGCGCCCACGCCATCGCCGGTATCCACACCACGAGCACGTCGGCGGTGAAGTTCACATGCCCCACCGGCGAGAACAGCACCATGATGTTGTAGCCGGGCTTGCCGTAGTCGAGGAAGTAGCCCTTCCAGTAGCCGAGCGAAAACCAGGTGCCCGCGGCGATCAGCGCGCGCGCAAGCCACAGATCCCACCGCGGAAGCGCGCGCATCGCCCACGCCGCCGCGAACATCACCGCAAAGAAGTCCACCCAGGCCGCGAAGCGAATCCAGCCCTCGGTGCGATTCACGCCTCGGAACACGCCGACGAACGCGAGCGCCACGAACGCCACCACACCCCAAAACGCCCAGCTTCGCACCAGCGTCAAGCCCCGCACCCAGGCACGTGCGGCCGCAAGCCCGAGCACGCCAAAGCCTGCAAGCCCATAGATCGCCCACTTCGGCTCCTCGTTCGGCGCCACGAACGGAAACACGCGCACGTTGAGCACGAACGGCAGCGCCACGAGCGGCGCAAGGGCTATCGCGCGATCCAGCCAGCCTGCGGCGGGTGTTCCGGCATGCTTTCCCATCGCCCCCACTCTATCCGCGCCCGCGTTCGGCTACAGCCCCAAGTTTTTGCGCATCAGCGCCATGAAGCGGGCGGCATCTTCGGCATCATCCGCTTTGTCCGCCCGCTTCGCCGGCCAGCTTACGAACTCGCCGTCCAGCTCCTCGAGAAATCGCGAGGGCTGCATCTTTTCCTTCCCCTTCCGTCGCCAGTAGCTCAGCATCAGGAAAAAACGCGCGCGCGTGATCGCGACGTAAGCAAGCCTCCGCTCCTCTTCCAGCCGGCCTTCGTCCAGCGCCTGCGGATGCGGAAACACGCCCTCGTTCATGCCGACGACGAACACGCCGTCGAACTCCAGCCCCTTGGCCGCATGGATCGTCATCAGCCGCACGCCTGCGCCGTCCGCCTCGTCCCGATCGGCGAGCACCGCGACCTGCTGCACGAAGCTTGCGAGATCCCCGCCGCTTTCCGCATGCCGCACCCACCATCGCCCAAGCTCCGCGAGCGCCCCCAGCTTGCGCTCGCCATGCTCGGGATCGCGCGCCTCTTCCCGCGCCAGCGCCTCGATGCCGGTCTGCTCCAGCAGCATCCGCCAGGCGTGCTCGGGATCGTGGCGGGCGAAGCCCACCTCAAGCGCCGCGATCAGCTCGCCGAAGCGCACGAGCGCCTCCCGCGCCGGCGCCTCGGCCAGCACCTCCTCCCGCCAACAGGCCTCAAGCAGGCTCAAGCCGTGGGCGCGCGCTATGCGCCCCAACGCGGCCAGGCTTGCGGCGCCCACGCCGCGCCGCGGCCGGCCGATGGCGCGCACGAACGCGGCGTCGTCCGCCGGATTCACGCAGAGCCGAAGATAGGCGAGCGCATCCTGCACCTCGGCGCGGTCGAAGAACGAACGCGCGCCCACGAGCCGATAAGGGATCTCGTGCGCGCGAAACGCCCGCTCGAAGGCTTTGAGCTGGAAGCCGGTGCGCGCGAGCACCGCAAACGCCTCCCAGCGCCAGCCGTCCACCGCGCGGCGCGCGAGGATTTCCTGCGCCACGCGCTCGGCCTCCTCCTCGGCGTCCGCCACCTCCACGACCTTCACCGGCCGGCCCGCGCCAAGCTCCGAGCGCAAGGTCTTCCCCAGCCGCACCGCGTTGCGCGCGATCAGCCGGTTGGCGGCGGCGAGAATCGCTTGCGTGGAGCGGTAGTTGCGCTCCAGCCGGATCACGGAAAGCCCCGGGTAGTCGCGGCCAAGCGCGAGCACATTGTCCGCCCGCGCGCCGCGCCATTCGTAGATGCTCTGATCGTCGTCGCCCACCGCGCACAGCCCCGCGCCGTCCGGCCGCAAAAGCCTGATCCAGCGGTATTGCATCCCGTTCGTGTCCTGAAACTCGTCGATCAATAGGTGGCGGATCCCAGCGCGCGCTTCGCGAAGCAATGTTTCGTCTTCCTCCCACAGCCGCACGGGAAGCCGGATGAGATCGTCGAAGTCCACCGCGTTCATCGCCGCGAGCACCTCGTCGTAGGCGGCGACGATCGCTTGCAGATCTTCGTCCGCTACCTCGCCGTTCTTCGCGCGCGATATGGCCGCCCGCAGCGCCTTGAGCCTTTCGCTGTCCGCCGCTACGCCAAGATGCTCCAGCGCCGCGCGCAGCGCCTGGTTTTGCTCGCCCGGCCCGAACACGGAAAACGCAGGCGTGCGCCCGATGCGCTCTGCGTGCATGCGCAGGTAGCGCAACCCCCATGCGTGGAAGGTGCCGAGAAACACGCCCTCCGCCGCCTTCCCCAGCCTTTTTTCCAGGCGCTCGCGCATCTCGCGCGCGGCCTTGTTCGTGAACGTCCAGCCGACGATGGTCTCCGGCGCCTCGCCTTCTTGCACGAGCGCGGCGATGCGCTCCGTGATCACGCGCGTCTTGCCGGAGCCTGCGCCGGCGAGCACCAAAAGCGGCCCGCCGCGGTGGAGCACCGCTTGCCGTTGTTCGGGATTGAGCTGCACGGCCACCTCAAGCGTCCAAGGCTTGGCGCCCTCCGGCCTGGAAGGCGCGCGGCAAGGCTGCCCCCGCCACGCGCGGCATCAACCGGCAAGCTGCGCGGCTGCGCCGCGCTCGCTTGCGCGCCCGCGGGATG
>CAZTLD010000010.1:0-16071 GCA_964614395.1 uncultured Zetaproteobacteria bacterium | reverse complement strand
GCGGTCCGTGCAGCGCGGGCGTCCCGGAAAGCCGGGTTTTCCGCTCGCGCTCGTCGAGAATCTCAAAGTAGTAGCGGATGCGGCGCACATAGATGCGCGCAGCCAGCCCATTGCCGTAGCCGTGCGGAAGCTGGCGATACACGCGGCGCTTCATCAACAAAGGCAGGTGCTCGGCGATCACCGGCCAGCGGCTTGCATCCTTCCCCTGCCGGCGCAGATAGGCGCGAAGATCCTCAAGGTGCGCAAAGCCCATGTTGTAGGCGGCCAGCGCCGCCCAGGTGCGGTCTGGCTCCGGCATGTCGGCAAGCCTCCGGTGCAGCCGCCACAGGTAGCGCGCACCTCCCATGATGCTCTGCTTCGGATCAAGCCGGTTGCTCACGCCAAGCTCACGCGCGGCGGCGCGAGTGAGCATCATGATCCCGCGCACGCCGGTGGGGCTCGTCGCATACGGATCCCATTGCGATTCCACCCACGCCTGCGCGGCGAGAAGCGTCCATGGAAAGCCCGTTTGTTTCGCCGCGGCCTCAAAGATCGGGCGAAGCGGCGGCAGGCGCCGCACCGTCGCCTTCAGAAAGCGGCGCGTGTCCACATAGTCGAACATCTGCAAGTGGCCGAAGTAGCGCATGCGGATGCGCGCAAGCGCCCCGCTCGCCCGCAAGCCCTCGATCCATCGCGCCGCCGCATCGCGAAGCGCCTTTGCCTTCGGCGCAAACGCCCATGCGATCGGGCGCGGCTCGGTGAGCGCAAAGCGCGGCGCAAGCTCCGGAAGGAACCGGCGCACCGCATCGGCGATCGTGGAATCGGCCACGGTGCAGGGGATCTTGCGCTCCCAGACCATGCGCAGCAGATCCACGGTCTCGTTGTCTTCATCCACCACGAAGGCGAGCTTCGGATGCTTCCGGCGAAGCGCGGCCAGCGTCCCCACATAGCTGGTTCCCGCGGCCACTACGAGCGTGATCTTTTGCTTTTCCAAGTCCTCCAGCGAGCGCGGCGCAACGCCCCCGCGGCGGCAGACGACCATCTCGCGCACCTCAAGATACGGCGCGCCGAAAAGCAGAAACTTTTGCCGCTCGGGGGTCACGGTGATGCCGGCCGCAGCGAGATCCGCACGCCCGCTTTGCACCATCGCAAACATCTCGGGGATGGAATCCGCCTGCACCATGCGAAGCCTCACGCCCAGATGCTCGGCGAAGCGAGAAGCCAATGTATATTCCAAACCCTCGGGGCCGAACGGGCCTTCATACCAAGTGGTGGGCCCGTTGCGCGAAACGACGACAAGTTCCCCGCGCGCCTGCACGCGCTTGAGCGAATCGTCGTGCGAGCAGGCGCCAACAAGCGCCGCCGCAAGAAGCCCTGCAACCCATGCCCGCATCCCGCATAGTTTGCACCAAGGGCGCTTCATCGTGCAAAGTGCTAGCCTTGCCGCGCATGTGGGGGAAGTGGGAAAAACCGGAATGCTTTCCGCTGGACGAAGACCGCCCGTTCCTGCGCGAGCACGAATGGGTGATCTTGAAGCTTTTGTGCCGGCCGCTGGCATCGCTCGCCGAGGCCGATCCCGAAGAGCTTTCCGCGGCCAGCGGCGGGCAAATCAGCCCCGAGCGCGCCGATGAGCTGATCCGCATCGTGCGCATTTCGATGCTTGAGGGCATCGGCACATGGGCGGCGCGGCTGCTCGCCGAAGCGGGACTATCCGATCAGGATCTGCGCACGATGCGAGCCGAGGCGATCGCCGAGCGCGTGAACGCGCAGCTCGGCTATCCGGTGTGGAACGAAAAGACCGTGGCGCGGCTTGCGGCGCTGCAACAACGGTGGAGAGGCGATGAGCAGTAAGCGGACGAAAGGAACGGCGCTCGTCACGGGGGGCGCGGGGTTCATCGGCGCCAATGTCGCGGCAGGACTTGTGCGCGCCGGCTGGCGCGTGATCGTCGCCGACGACTTCTCCGAGGGCGACTGGCGCAACCTGCAAACGCTGGATGTGGAGGTCTGGCCGCTGCGCGCCGACGATCCGGAGCTTTTGCGCGCGGTGCGCGAGGGGTTGTTCGACGCCGTGTTCCACCAAGCTGCGATCACGGATACGACGGTGCTCGACGCGCAAAGGATGCTCATGGAAAACGCCGAGGCCTTCCGCCGGCTCTTGGAGGCGGCGATCGCCGCCGAGGCGCGCGTCGTTTACGCCTCGTCGGCAGGCGTGTATGGAAACAAGCCGGCGCCGAACCGCATCGGCGACGAAAAGCCGGAGAACATCTACGGCTTTTCCAAGCTCGTGATGGACCGCATCGCGCAAAGACTTGCCGCGCGCGCGCGGCGGCCGATCGTGGGTCTGCGCTACTTCAATGTCTACGGCCCCGGCGAAGAGCACAAGTTCACGCGCCAAGGCACGAAAACGGCCTCGATGATCCGCCAGCTCTACGAACAGGCGCGGCGCGGCGGGCCGATGCGGCTGTTTGAGTGGGGCGAGCAAAAGCGGGACTTCGTTTACATTCGCGATGTCGTGGCGGCGAACCTCGCCGCGCTGTGCGCACGCCGCTCGGGCGTGGCGAACGTCGGCACCGGATGCGCGCGCGCGTTCAACGAGGTGGCCGAGCTCATCCGCGCGCACCTCAAGCGCCCCGTTCCGATCGTTTACTTCCGCAACCCCTACCCCTTCTACCAAGCGCACACCGAAGCCGATCTTGCGCATCAGGACGCGCTTTTGCCCGGCTGGAAGCCCGCATGGCCCCTGGAGCGCGGCGTGCGCGAGTATCTGACGCTGCTCGATCGGGGGCATACGGGGCCCGCGCCGGAGGAGTGGCATGCGTAGGCTGTGGGCGCTTGCGCTCGTCGCCGGCTGCCAGCATCTGCCGATGATGCAGGGCAATGTGCTGGACGAGGCCAAGGTGCGCGCGCTTCACCCCGGCATGACGAAAGCCGAGGTGGTGGAGCTTCTGGGCGAGCCCGTGCTGCACGACCCGCTCCGCCCGCAGACGATGTTCTATGTGGAAGACCGGGACACGGAACACGGGCGCGTGCGCCGCGCGGTGATCGTGCGCTTGGATCGCAACGGGCGCGTGCGCGCGATCGAAAAGCGAGGGTTTTAAATGGCGCTCAAGCCCCCCGGCACCCGCTCCAACCTTGCGCTTCTTGCCTCGGCGGCGTGGCTTTTCATGCAGCTTGTGGTGCTGATCGGTGGGCATGTGGTGATCGGCTATTGGCTTTTGGGGCTTTTCGGCTATGTCGGCACGCTTGCCGAGCTGGCCGCGGACTACGGCGCGCCCGTTTGGGCCTTGTATCTGCTTGCCGCCGGCGCGATCGCGCTCGATGGCTGGATCGGCTACCACCGCTATCAGGACATCCAGCGGAGACGTGCGCGGTGAACGCGCTTGACCGCGCCCGCCGCCCGCTATGGAATGCGCGCGCGATGAAGCAACGCGGTATTTGGCTTGTGGCGCTCGTGCTCGCCGGATGCGGCGGCGGGCCGCTGTTCTGGCCTGTGGACGATCCGGGCACGACGAAGCCGAAGGCGACGAAGACGAGGCCCGTGCCGGCGCGGGCGCCGCTTGAGGTGCCGCCGGAGCTGCGCGGGGAGCTTGTGCCGCCGATGCCGGATGCGATCGCGAAGGCCGCGGCGGCCGCAGGCGAGCTTCCGAGCCGCTACCGAAAGCTCGTCGCCGGCAAGGCGGTGCGTCTGAACGCGCGCGCGTATCCGGTGGATGCGGCCAAGCTCTTTTCCGCCACCGTGGATGCGATGACGAGCCTCAACCTTCCCGTCGCCGCGGTGGATTCGCCCAGCGGCATCATCACGACCGACTGGGTGCGCAACGACGCGAACACGACCGCGAGCTTCTCCGCGAATCTCTTCGGCGGCGGCGTGCGCGCGTATCGGTATCGCTACGTCGTGCGCGTGATGCGCGTGCCCGAGAAGGCGAACGAATCCGTGCTTGAGGTGCGCACGCTCGGGCAGGTGTATGTGAACAAGCACTGGGTCAACCGCCCGCTCAAGCGCAAGGTGGAAGAAGAGCTGTTCCGCGCCGTCGAGGAGCGGCTCGGCGGCTGACGTCGTGGCCATGCCCAAGCGCGCGCGTCTTCCACGGAGCGACCGTTGGCCGTTCGCCCGCCGCGGCTGAATCCGCCGCAAGTGCCGCGCGGCTTCCGGGCAGGGACGGCTGCCTGCGGCATCAAGCCGGGCAGCAGCCGCGCAGATCTCGCGCTGATCGTGGCCGATGGGCCCTGTGTGGCCGCAGGGATGTTCACGCAGAACGCGTTTCGCGCCGCCTGCGTGCGCGACGCCGAGCGCAGGATTCGCGCGGGCGTCCCGATCCAGGTCATCGCGGTCAACAGCGGCAACGCGAACTGCGCCAACGGCCCCAAGGAGCTTGCATGGACGCGCGCGATGGCCGAGGCGGCCGCACGCGCCGCAGGCGCTGATCCCGAGCAGGCGATCGCGGCGCATACGGGAGTGATCGGCGAGCCGCTGCCGATTGCGCGCATCGAAGCGAAGATCCCGGAGGCCGCCGCCCGGCTTTCCGCCAGTCCCGAAGCCTGGATGCAGGCGGCCGATGCGATCCGCACGACCGACACCTTCGCCAAGTGGGCTTCCGCCCGCATTGGGGATTACACGCTCATCGGCATCGCCAAGGGCAGCGGCATGATCCACCCGAACATGGCGACAATGCTTGCGTTTTTCGCCACCGACATGCCGCTTGACCATGAGACGCTCGATCAAGCGCTGCGCGCGGCGGTGGAGCAAAGTTTCAACTGCATCAGCGTGGACGGCGACACGTCCACGAACGACATGGCGGTGGCGCTCGCGCCGCGCGAAGAGCCGGTGCGGGATGGCGGTCTTGTGCGCGCGTTCGCCGAGCGCTTGGCTGCGCTTGCGCAGGCGCTCGCCGAGATGATCGTGCGTGACGGCGAAGGCGTATCCAAGTTCGTCACGATCCGCATCACCGGCGCGCGCTCGTTCGAGGAGGCGCGCGCGATCGGCCGGCGCATCGCAACCAGCCCCCTTGTCAAGACCGCTTTCGCCGGCTCCGACGCGAACTGGGGCCGGATCGTTTGCGCGATCGGCAATGCGGACGCGCCGATCGCGCCCGAGCGGGTCAGCATCTGGGCCGATGACGTGCGCATCGTGCGCGATGGCGCGCGCGATCCCGACTACCGCGAGGAAGACGGCATGCGGGTGTTCGCGCGCGATGAGTTCACGATCCGCGTGGATCTGGGGCTGGGCGATGCTGAGGCCACGGTGTGGACTGGCGACCTCACGCACGAATACATCCGCATCAACGCGGAGTATCGCACATGAGAAAGGCGCTACTCGTGCGCTTGTTCGACGCGTTTTCGATCCACCGCTGGAACGACCAGCTGCGCCCTTGGCCGCTCGTGGAGATGGACAAGCATGCGCACAAGATGGCGACGGTGTTTCTGCTGGGGCACACCAGCGCCCGCCCGCTCCACTGGCCGCGGCTGATTGAGGCGGGGATTTTCGAGCTTTTGCGGCGCATCGAGCTGGCCGACATCCAGTCTCCGGTCTACCGCGAGATCATGCGCGATCCTCAGGCCGCGGCGCGCCTCAGCTACTGGGTGGCTGAACGCATCCGGCCACTGCTGGATGCGGAGCTTGCGGCGCGCGCGGAGCGGTATTTGCACGATCCGGACGGGTTCTTCGCCGACGCCGAGCACGAAAGGGCGCTGCTTGAGGCCGCGCATCGCTACACGAGCTGGTGGGAATACACGCGCCTGCTTGCGCCGTGGCAGCCGCATGCGGCCGAAGCGCGCCGCATCGAGGAGGCGCTCTCGGAGGAGCTTGCGGGCTATGCGGAGAGGTTCCCCGCGCTGGTGCGGCTGATCACGCCGGAGTCGAAGCTTGCGCAGTTCTCCGATCGCATCGGGATGTTGCGCTTCCAGCTTCGCTGGTCGCGCGTGCCGAGAATGCCGGCGACAAGCGTGCTCGGACACATGATGCTGGTCGCGATCATCGCGTTTCTGCTGCTGCGGCAAGCGGGCGCGGATGAGACCCGGCTCGTGAACGGCTTTTTCCGCGGGCTTTTTCATGATCTCGCCGAGGCAGTAACGCGCGACATCATCTCACCCGTGAAGCGCGCAGCCAGCGAAGTCGAGCGGGTGATTCAGGAGATCGAGCGTCGTCAGATGGAGGCGCACATCTATCCGCTACTGGCCGACGAGCCCGAGCTTGCCGCACGGCTGCGCTGGCTGATCACGGACGAGTTTGCCGACAAGATCGACGACGAAGTCGTGGACTTCGCCGAAAGCCCCCCTCCACCCGGTGCTAACGCCGTGGACGGGTTCCTCGTCAAGGCCGCGGATGATCTCGCAGCGTTCATGGAGGCCTACATGAGCCGCGAGCTTGGCGTGCAGTCGGCGCCGATGCTGTCCGCGCTCTACCAGATTCTGAGCAAGTATCGCGCCCCCGAACGGCGCCAGAAGGCGGCGCGCTTGGGCGTGGACATCGCCGCGATCCTCGCCGACTTCGAGCCGCTGGCATGATCCGGATTGCGCTCGTGGCCGCCTGCGACGAGGAGGCGCGCATCCTGCTTTTGCAACGCCGCCCGGATCAGAGCTTTGCCGGCATGTGGTCGCTGCCGGGCGGCAAGATCGAGCCGGGAGAAGCGCCTTTGCGGGCCGCCCGCCGCGAACTGTGGGAGGAAACGGGGCTTTCGGGAAGCAGCTGGCGCAGGCTCGGCGTGGTGCGCGGCAACAAACCCTATGTGCGGTTTTACCTGTTCTCGTGCCGCGTGACCGGCGATCCGCCCCGCCCGGAAGCGCGCTACCGCTGGGCCGAACTCCAAGCGCTTTCCCGACTTCCGATGCCGCCTGCGAACGAGGCGATCGTGCACAAGCTCATGCGCGTTGCTAGCATTGCACCTAGCGAAGCGGCGCGATAAGGTTCGCCGCCCATTTTGCGATGTGAGGTTGGGTGTCCATGACGCTTTCGTTGGAAGAAAAGAGCAGGATCATTGAGAAGTTTCGCCGGCATGAGGGCGACACCGGCTCGCCGGAGGTGCAGATCGCGCTGCTCACCGCGCGCATCGAAAAGCTGCAGCGGCACTTTCAGGAGCACCCGCACGATCACCACTCGCGGCGGGGGCTTCTGAAGATGGTGGGCCAGCGCCGGCGGCTGCTCAACTATCTCAAAAACACCGATTTCGAGCGCTACCGCGCCATCGTATCCGAGCTGGGATTGCGCGGTTGATCCACAAGGCGGCCGAACGGCCGCCTGTTTTTTAGGAGGACGACGATGTTTGACGTCAAGACGGTTGAGGTTGCGTTCGGCGGGCGTCCGTTCCGGCTTGAGACCGGTAAGATCGCGCGCCAAGCAGGCGGCTCGGTCGTCGCGCAATACGGCGATGTCGTCGTGCACGCGGCGGCCACGGCCACGGCCGAGCCGCTGCAAGGCGTGGACTTTCTGCCGCTTACCGTGCACTACCAGGAGCGCACCTATGCGGCGGGGCGTTTCTTGGGCGGATTCTACAAGCGCGAGGGCCGGCCCAGCGAAAAGGAGACGCTCACCAGCCGCCTGATCGATCGGCCGATTCGCCCGCTGTTCCCGAAGGGCTATTTCCACGACACGCAGATCATCGCCACCGTGATCTCGGCGGACGAGGACAACAATCCGGACATCGTCGCGCTGAATGCGGCCTCGGCGGCGCTTGCGATTTCGAACATTCCGTTCGGCGGGCCTGTGGCGGCCGCGCGCGTCGGCTACATCGACGGCAAGTTCGTGCTCAATCCGACCTACGCCGAGCTTGAGCGCTCCCAGATCGATCTCGTCGTCGCCGGCACGCGCGATGCGGTGCTGATGGTGGAATCCGAGGCCAAGGAGGTGCCGGAAGAGCTGATGCTGGAGGCGGTGCTCTTCGGCCAGGAGGGCTACCAGCCGGTGCTCGATGCGATCGAGAAGCTCGTGGCGATGGCGGGCAAGGAAAAGATGCCGGTGGAGCCCGCAGGCGGCGAAGAGGCCGAAAAAGCCGTAGCCGAGGCCTTCGGCGAGCAGATTGCGGCCGCGTTTGCGATCGTGGAGAAGCAAAAGCGCCGGCAAGCGCTGGATGCGATTCATCGGGAGGCGCTCGCACGCTTCGCGGAAGGGGAAGGCGCGGCGTTCACGCCAAACGATGTCATCTCGGCGCTGAAGGCGGTGGAGCGCCGGATCGTGCGCCGTGCGATTCTTGACGGCAAACCCCGCATTGACGGGCGACGCACCGACGAGATCCGCCCGATCGAATGCGAGGTGGGCTTTTTGCCGCGCACGCACGGCTCGGCGCTGTTCACGCGCGGCGAGACGCAGGCGCTGGTCACCGTCACGCTCGGCTCCGAAGAGGACATGCAGCTGATGGAGAGCCTCGAGGGCGTCGAGCGGCAGCGGTTCATGCTGCACTACAACTTCCCGCCGTATTCGGTCGGCGAGGTGCGCAGGCTCGGCCCGCCGGGGCGGCGCGAAATCGGGCACGGGCGGCTTGCGCGCCGCGCGCTGGAGGCGGTGATCCCGCCCGAGGAGGAGTTTGGCTACGCGATCCGCGTCGTGTCCGAGATCACCGAATCGAACGGCTCTTCGTCGATGGCGACGGTGTGCGGCGCGTCCTTGGCGCTGATGGATGCGGGCGTGCCGATCTCGCGCGCGGTGGCCGGCATCGCGATGGGACTGATCCTCGAGCCGGACGGCTATGCGGTGCTCTCCGACATCTTGGGCGACGAGGATCATCTGGGCGACATGGACTTCAAGGTCGCCGGCACCGAGCGCGGCGTGACCGCGTTCCAACTGGATATCAAGATTCCGGGGCTTACGCGCGAGATCATGGCCGAGGCGCTCAAGCAGGCGCATCAAGGGCGCATGCACATCCTTGAGATCATGAACCAAACGATCAGCAAGCCGCGGCCGGAGATCTCGAAGTATGCGCCGCGGCTTTATCTCGTGCGCATCGATCCGGAGAAGATCCGCGATCTGATCGGCCCGGGCGGCAAGACGATCCGGATGATCACCGACAGCACCGACACGAAGATCGACATCGAGCAGGACGGCACGGTGAAGATCTTCGCGAAGAAAGAGGCCGCGGCCGAGGCGGCGAAGAAGCTCGTCGAGGAACACACGGCCGAAGTGGAAGTCGGCCGCGTCTACGAAGGCGAGGTGGTGCGGCTGATGGACTTCGGCGCGATCGTGCGCTTCCTCGGCAATCGCGATGGGCTTGTGCACATCTCGCAGATCGCGAAGCACCGCGTGGAGAAGGTCTCCGACGAGCTGGAGCCCGGCCAGAAGGTGCGCGTGAAGGTGCTCGAGGTGGACGACAAGACCGGCCGCGTGCGGCTTTCGATGAAGGCCGTCTCCGACGAGAACCCTGCCGAAGACGCCTGATCGGAACGACGCTTTCGTCCTGCCGCCGCCGCAGATCAAGCGGCGGCACGACGGCGTGCTTCTCGCCGCCTGGCCGCGGCGGGGCGCGACGGCCGCGGTCGGCGTCTTCGTGATGGGCGGAAGCCGCGACGAAAGCCCCGAACAGGCGGGAGCGGCGCATGCGCTCGAGCACATGTTGTTCAAGGGCACGGCTCGGCGCGATGCGCGGGCGATCGCAGAGGCGATCGACCAGCTCGGCGGCGGGGTGGATGCCTGGACGAGCCGCGAGCGGATCGCGCTGCACGCGCATGTGCCGTGGCCGGACTGGCAAGCGGCGCTGGCGCTGCTTGAGGAGCTTGCCTACGCGCCGAGCTTTCCCGCGCAGGAGTGGGCGCGCGAACGCGAGGTGATCTTCGCCGAGATGGCGATGGTCGCAGACGACTTTTCCGAATGGGCGCACGATGCGCACATGCAGATGAGCTTTCCCGATGCGTTCGGCGCGCCGATCCTCGGGCGCGAGGCCACGCTTGCTCGCCTTTCCAGCGAGGATCTCGCCGCGTTTCACGCGCAGATGTTCACCGCTCCGAACGTGCTCATCGCCGCGGTAGGCCCCGAGCTTGCCGCGCTGGAAGCGGCGCTCTCAGCCGATGCGCCTTCCAGCGGAAGCCCGCGCGCGCACGAAGCGCCCGCCTTCGCACCGGGCGTGCACACCGCGCCCCGCCGCGTGCAGCAGGTGGCAATCCTGCTCACGATCCTGCTTCCCGTGCGCCCTTGGCGGGAGGAGCTCGTGGATGCGGTGCTGGGGGCGGCGCTCGGCGGCGGAGCCAGCGCTTGGTTGTTCCGCCGCATCCGCGAGGAACGGGGGCTGGCCTACAGCGTGCACGCGCAGTGGACGCGCTGGGATGCAGCAGCAGCGGCGGAAATCGAGGTCTTCACCGAGGCCGAGAAGGCCAGGCCTTGCGCCGAGGCGCTGCGGGAGGCGCTCGCTACGCTTCCCGAGGCCCTTGATGAGGCCACGGTAAGGCTTGCCAAGCGTCAGATCGAGGTGGGCATTTGGATGGCGATGGAGCGCCCGATGCGGCTTCTCGATCGGCTTGCGGATGCGTTCGTCGCCGAAATCCCGGCCCCGGGCGCGGTGCTCGGCGCGCTGCGGGCGATCGAACCCCAAGCCGTGCGCGCACGCGCCGAGGCGTGGCTTGAAGCGCCGCGGGCGATCACCGTGGCCGGCCATCCGCGCGGAGTCAGGGAAGCTGCGCGCGTGCTCGCGCGCCTCTAGCTACCAAGGCGTGCCGGGAAGGCCGCTTGCCTGCCACAGCGCGCGCCACCAGGCGAGATAATCCTCAAGGTTTCCCCGCATCGCCAACGCATACGCGGAAAAGATCACGCCCGACCACAGCCATGCCGTGATCCCGCCGAAGAACACGACCACCGGCCCCATCCGCCGGATCCAGGCCCAGAGGGTGAGCGCAAGCATCGGCCACACCAAAAGCGCCGCCACCAGCGCATCGCGCCCGCGCCCGAGATACAGATGCCCCAACCCCGGCACGAGCGAAAGCAGCGCCGGCACCCAAGGGCTGCTGCGCGCCGGCGCCGGATGCGCCGCAAGCCACCGCTGCACCAACACCGCTTCCGGCCCGTCGGCAAGCCCCGCGGGCTGGAGCGCCTGCGCATCTCGCATGCGCAACAACGCACATGCCGTGCGGATCCGCCGTGCCCAATGCGCTTCCACCTTCGCCGCCTCGGCAACGCGGCACACGCCTTGCGCCGAGCCCCCGCGCGCGGCCTCGATCAGCGCCCGATACACCGCGCCCCCGTCTTCTTGCGCGTTCGCTCCCACGCAGCCCAGGCACCAGAGCGCAACCAGCAGCCGCTTCATCGCACGAGCGTGCTCATCTGCACGAGCGGCAGCAGGATCGCCGCAGCGAGGATCCCCACACCCACCGCGATCAGCACCACCGTCATCGGTTCGATCAACTGAACGAAGCGGTTGAGCCTGAGCCCCGTTTCCTGCTCCAGATGCTCGGCCGCCTTGAGCAGCAGCGCATCAAGCCGGCCGCTCGCCTCGCCGATGCGCACCATGCGCGCAGCGAGCGGCGGCAGCATCGGCGCCAACACCGGCGCCAGCGCCTTGCCCTCGCGCACCGCTTCCCGCGCCGCCTCGGCGATCCTGCGCAGCGGCACCAGCGAAAGGCTTTGCGCGGCGATGTGCAACGCGCCCAGCATCTCCACGCCGCCTGCAAGCAGCATCCCGAAGGTGCGGCAAAAGCGCGCCGCCTCAAGCCCCCAAACGAGCCGGCCGATCACCGGCGCGCGCAACAACAAGCGGTGTGAGCGTTCGCGCCAGCGCGGGCGGCGCAACAGCGCGCGCAAGCCCGCCCCTGCGGCGGCCATGCCCGCAAGCCCCCACAGCCCGTAAGCCTTCACCGCCTCGGAAGCCGCGATCACGGCGCGCGTCAGCCACGGAAGCTCGGCGTGCGCGTGCGCGAACACCCGCACCACATTCGGCACCACATAGACGAGCATCAGCACCAGCACCAACGCGCCGAACAGCATCACAATCAACGGATAGCTGAGCTTGGCCTTCGCCTCGGCGCGCAAGCGCTCCCGCCGCGCCAGGCCTTCGGCGAGCTGCTCGGCCACCGCCACCAGCTCCCCCGTCTCTTCGCCCGCCGCGATCATGCGCGAAATCTCGCTTGGCGCGCCCAGCTCCGCCAACGCTTGCCCCAGCCCCTGTCCCTCAAGGATGCGCTGATGCAGCGCCTGCACAAAGCGCCGCAGCCTTGCGCGCTCCTCCTGCTCGGCGAGCGCCGCCAGCGCCTCCGCCACCGGCTCGCCAGCCGCGATCAGCGCGGCAAATCCCTGCAGGAACACCGTCCAGTCGCGCCGAGACAGCCGCATGCGCCGGCTGCGCGAAGCGGCTTCCGCCCTCGGGGCATGCGCTGGCGCAAGCGCGCTCGGCACCAAACCCTGCGCGAGCAACTGGCGGCGGGCGGCGTATTCGCTATCCGCCTCGATCTCGCCGCGCACCGCGCGCCCCTCGCGGCTGATGGCTTGATAGACAAACCGCGGCATCAGACTTCCACTGCGCCCTCGCGCGTCACGCGCAGCACCTCTTCGATGCTCGTGATGCCAGAGGCGACATGGCGCGCGCCGTCCTGACGCAGCGTGCGGGCGCCTTGGCGCGCCGCAATCTTGCGCAGCTCCGCAAGCGGCGCCCGATCGTGGATCGCCTCGCGCAGCGCCTCGTCGATTTCCACCATTTCGTAGATCGCGATCCGCCCCCGATACCCGACGCCGCGGCACTGCGCACAGCCCTGAGGCTCGTAGATGCGCTCGATCGCGGAAAACTGCGCCGGCTCCACCTCAAGCCTTCGCCAGTCCTCCGCCGTGGGCGCGCGCGGCGCGCGGCAGGCAGGACAAAGCCTGCGCACGAGCCTTTGCGCCTCGGCAAGGATCAAGGACGAGGCGATCAGATACGGCTCCACCCCCATGTCCACCAAGCGCACGATCGAGGAAAGCGCATCGTTCGTGTGCAGGGTGGCGAACACCAAATGCCCGGTGAGCGAGGCCTGCACCGCGATCTCGGCCGTCTCCAAATCCCGGATCTCGCCCACCATCACGATGTCCGGATCCTGGCGCAGGATCGAGCGTAAGCCCGCGGCGAAGGTGAGCCCCGTTTTCGGGTTCACCTGCATCTGCGCCACATCCTCGATCTGGTACTCGATCGGATCCTCGATCGTCATCACGTTGCGGTTCGTCCGATCCACCGCAAGCAATGCGGCGTATAGCGTCGTCGTCTTGCCGCTGCCGGTGGGGCCGGTGACCAGCGCAATCCCATGCGGCGAGGCGATCACGCGGCGCATCATCGCCAAGTGATCCTCGGCCATGCCGAGCTCCTCCAGCGTGAGCATGCGCGCGGAAAGATCCAAAAGCCTGAGCACGATGCGCTCGCCGAACGCGGTCGGGAGCACCGACACGCGCACGTCCACATCGCGCCCGGCCACGCGCACGCGGAAGCGCCCGTCCTGCGGGCGCCTTTTTTCCGCGATATCAAGCCCCGCCATCACCTTGATGCGGCTTGCGATCGCCGCGTGCGCGCTTTTCGGCGCCTCGACGATCTTGTGCAACACGCCGTCAATGCGGAAGCGCACATCCAGATGCTGCGCATAAGGCTCGATGTGGATGTCGGAGGCGCGCTCGCGCAGCGCCTGCGCCAGCAGCGTGTTCACCAAGCGGATCGCCGGCGCGTCCTCCTCGACATCCAAAAGATCCTTGAGCTCTTCGATCGCAGCCTCGGCCGACTCGGCCAGCGCCTCCACGGCCTCGGCGGCGCTGTCCTCGTCCGGCGCAAACGCGCGGTCCAAAAGCGCCTCCACCTCCGCGCGCGGCGCCACCACCGGCCGAAGCGGCTTTTTCGCTAGGCGGCGCATGTCGTGCAAAAGCCCCCACGGCCAGCGTGCGTCTTCTGCAATGAGCACCACGAGCGCATCGTCCGCCGCAAGCGGCACCACCCCTTCCGCGCGCAACAGCGCCCGCCCGAAGCGGCGCGCCAGCGCCTGATCCGGCACGGGATGGGAAAATGCGGCAAAGGCGCTCATCGCTGCCGTTGTTTCTCTTCTTGAGCCGCAGGCGGCGCAAACGCCTCGGGGAGTTTGCGCTCCGGCTCGGGAATCAGGATCGAGCCGATCCCGGACGGCGCCGTATACAGCTTCTCCAGCTCAAGGTATTTCTCGGAGGTGATCGCATCCAAATCGTTCGGATCGCGGATGATGTGCGGGCGCAAAAACACGAGCAGATTCGTTTTCGTGTGCGCAGTTTCGGTGAACTTGAAGAACTCGCCCAACAGCGGAATCGCGCCCAAGCACGGCACGCGCTGCACGTTCACGCTTTGATCGTCGCGCATCAGCCCCCCGAGCACGACCGTCGCGCCGTCGCGCGCGACCACGACCGTTTGGATCGAGCGCTTGTTCGTGATGATGTCCGCGCCCTGCACGCCCGCGCGCGGATCGATGCTGGAGATCTCGTGATACAGCTCCAGCCGCACCGTATCGCCCGCCGCGATCTGCGGCCGCACCTTGAGCTTGAGCCCGATGTCCTTGCGCTCGATCGTTTGGAACGGATTGGCCACGCCGCCCTGCGTCGTCGCCCGTCCGGTGATGAACGGCACGTTCTGGCCGACGATGATCTCGGCCTGCTCGTTGTCGATCGTCAGAAGCGTCGGCATCGAAAGCACGTTGGCCTGGCCGCGCGTCTCCAGCGCCCGCGCCAGCGCCCCGAGGTTCAAAAAGGTTTGGCCCGCAAACGTGATCGTGCCGTTGACCACGCCGATCACCGCCCCGGAGGCGGACAGCGGATTCGTCGCCACCGTGTTGATACTCACGCCAGTCTGCGACGGGAACACGGTGCCGCCGAACGCGCGCCGGCCGGGCTGCGTGAAGTCGCCCGCAGCGCGCCACTCGATGCCGAGCTGCTCGGCGATGTTGCCGCGCACCTCGACGATCAGCGCCTCGATCAACACCTGCCGCCGCGGGATGTCGAGCTTGTCGATGATGCGATCCACCGCGCGCATGTCGCTCGGATCGGCGGTGATCAAAAGCGCATTCGTCGCCGGATCCGCCACCACTTTCACCTCCCCGGCGACGATCCCGGGCTTTCCTTTCGCCGGCCGCGCGGCAAGCAGGCTCGTGAGGGCCTTCGCCACTTCTTCGGCCTTCGCATGCTTAAGGTAGCGCACATGGAGCCTTCCCGTCTCCGTGGCCGGCATGCGGTCGAGCTTGCGGATGAGCTCGGCCACCTCGTTGAGCGTCTGCGGGCTTGCGACGACCACGAGCATGTTGCCGGGCTGGTGCGCGATCGCTTTCAGCCCCCCTGGCGCGGTCTTGGCCGGATACAGCCGCCCCAGCAGCGCCGCGACCTTATCGGCCGACGCATGCTTGAGCGCGAACAGGCGCACGCCTGTCGCCTCCTTGCGATCCAAAAGCGCGATGATCTGCTGAATCCGCGCGATGTTCGCCGCCGAATCCGTGATCAACACCATGTTGCCGCGCGGATAGGCGACGACATGCGAGTTCGGCGAGACCAGCGGCCGGATGATCGCCACCACTTGCTGCGCGTCCGCGAATTTGAGCCGGATCACGCTGGTCACCAGCGCATCGTTCTCGTCGCGGTTTGCGCGCACGACCGGCACGGTCTTCTGCTTGGCCTCGGCCCGCGGCACGATCTTGATCACGGGGCCGGCCGGCACCGCGGCATAGCCGTTGACCTCGAGGATGGACAAGAACACATCATAGACCTCGTCCTTGGAAAGCGGGGACGAGGCGATGATCGAAACATTGCCGCGCACGCGATTGTCGATCAGAAAGCGCTTGCCGGTGGTTTTTGCGACGAACTCGATCACGGCGCGAATGTCCGCGTTCTGAAAGTTCATCGAAAAGCCTTCTTCAGCGCTTGCCTGCGCCAAAAACCCCAAAAACGCAAAAATTGCAAGCATCATCCGGATTCTCACCGCCATCCTCCCCTCATTGCAGATCGTAGTGTAGCGTGATTTCCTGGCCTTGCCGCTCCACCACCACCTCGATCGCATTCGCGCGATCCAGCGCCTGATACAGCGCCATCGCCTGCTGCGGGGTCGTGATCGTCTGGCCGTTGACGCGCTTGATCAGATCGCCGTTTTGCAGCCCGATCTGTTCGAAGACCGACCCCGGCTTGATCTCGGTGATCACGAATCCGTCCGCCTTGCCGTCGGTGAA
>CAZTLD010000009.1:0-16955 GCA_964614395.1 uncultured Zetaproteobacteria bacterium | reverse complement strand
GGGACAAGCGCTACATTCTCGCACCGCAAGGGCTCAAGCCCGGCGATGTCGTCAATCAGGGGCCGGAAGCGGAGATCCGGCCGGGGCATGCGCTGCCGCTGGAGAAGATTCCGACCGGCGTGATGGTGCACAATGTGGAGCTCAAGCCGGGCAAGGGCGGGCAGCTCGTGCGCGCGGCGGGCACGGCCGCGCAGGTGATGGGCAAAGAGGGTGGCAAGGTCGTGCTGCGGCTGCCCTCGGGCGAGTACCGCCGCTTTGACGGCCGCTGCATGGCCACGGTCGGCGTGCTCAGCAACCCGGATCACGCGAACGAAACGATCGGCAAGGCCGGGCGGGCCCGCTGGCTGGGGCGCCGGCCGAACGTGCGCGGGGTGGCGATGAACCCGGTGGATCATCCGCACGGCGGCGGCGAAGGGCGCACCTCGGGCGGCCGGCACCCGTGCACGCCTTGGGGTGTGCCGACGAAGGGCTACAAGACGCGGAAGAAGAACAAGCCGTCGGATCGCGACATCATCCGGCGGCGGAAGTAGTGGGGTGAGCTGATGGCGCGTTCGATCAAGAAAGGGCCTTATGTTGAGCCGTCTTTGATGCGCAAGATCAAGAAGGCGCGCGAGGGCAAGCTCAAGGGCGTGATCAAGACGTGGTCGCGGCGCTCGACGATCACGCCGGACTTCGTGGGCTTGCACTTCGCGGTGCACAACGGGCGCAAGTTCATCCCGGTGTTTGTGACCGAGAACATGGTGGGGCACAAGCTCGGCGAGTTTGCGCCGACGCGCACCTACTACGGCCACGGCGCCGACAAGAAGGCGAAGAAGAGGTGATGGCGATGGCGGAGATCGTGCGGGCGATTGCGCGCAATCAGCGGATTTCGCCGCGCAAGGCGCGGCTGGTGGCGGATCAGATCCGCGGCATGCCGGTGGATAAGGCGCTCGCGGTGCTCAGGCTCACGCCGAAGAAGGCCGCGCGTTTGTTCGAGAAGGTCGTGCGCTCGGCGATTGCGAACGCCGAGGAGAACCACGGCATGGACATCGACAACCTCGTCATCGCCGAGTGCCGCGTGGATCAGGGTTATACGTTGAAGCGCTGGCGCCCGAAGGGGATGGGCCGCATCCGCCGCCGCTATCACCAGCACAGCCACCTGATCGTCGGCGTGCGCGAGAAGAAGGGAGCGTAAGGGATGGGTCAGAAAGTCAATCCGATTGGTTTTCGTGTAGGGATCACGCGGGGCTGGGATTCCCGCTGGTATGCGGACAAAAAGCAATACAAGCAGTGGCTCTTGCAAGACCTTCAGATGCGCCGCTTCGTGAAGGAGAAGCTTTACCATGCCGGCGTGTCCCGCATCGAGATCGAGCGGCGCGGCAAGAGCGTGCGCATGACCGTGCACACCTCTCGGCCGGGTGTGGTGATCGGCAAGAAGGGTGCGGAGATTGAAGCGCTGCGTCAGGAGCTGTTGCGCAAGTTCGGCGTGGATGTGCAGATCAACATCCGCGAGGTGCGCAAGCCCGATCTGGAGGCGCAGCTCGTGGCCGAGAACGTGGCGTTTCAGCTTGAGCGGCGCGTGGCGTTCCGGCGGGCGATGAAGCGCGCGGTGCAAAACGCGCTGCGCATGGGCGCAAAGGGCGTGCGCATCGCCTGCTCCGGACGGCTGGGAGGCGCTGAGATCGCGCGGCGCGAGTGGTATTTGGAAGGGCGCGTGCCGCTGCACACGTTGCGCGCCGATATTGATTATGGCTTTGCCGAGGCGAAGACCACCTACGGCGTGATCGGCGTCAAGGTGTGGATCTTCCGCGGCGAAAAGCTCGGCGATGAGACGGAGGAGTAAGCCGCGATGATGCAACCGAAGAAGATCAAGTGGCGGAAACACCACAAGGAACTGAGAAGGCTGCGGGGCAAGGCGCAGCGGGGTGCGACGCTTGCGTTCGGTTCGATTGGGCTCAAGGCCATGGAGGGCGGGCGCATCACCGCGCGGCAGATTGAGGCGGCGCGTATTGCGATCGCACGCAAGATCAAGCGCCAGGGGCGCGTGTGGATCCGGATTTTCCCGGACCTGCCGGTGACGAAGAAGCCCGCCGAGGTGCGCATGGGTTCCGGTAAGGGTTCGCCCGAGTATTGGGTCGCAGCGGTGAAGGCCGGGCGGATCCTTTATGAGATGGAGGGCGTGCCGGAGGCGGTGGCGCGCGAGGCGCTGAGGCTTGCGGCGTCCAAGCTTCCGATCCGCACCAAGATCGTCGTGCGGGAGGGCGGCCAATGACGAAGGCAGCGGAGTTGCGCAAGCTCAGCGATGCCGAGCTGCAAAAGCGGATTGAGGATTTGAGCGCGGAGCTTTTGAAGCTGCGTTTTCAGAAGGCGACGATGCAGCTCGCGAATCCGGCGCGCATTCGCCAGGTGCGCCGGGAGATCGCGCGCTGCAAGACGATTTTGAACGAGCGCCGCTTGGCAAGGGAGAGGAACGATGGCTGAGTCGAACAAGCGCGTGCTGGAAGGGATCGTCGTCTCCAACGCCGGGGACAAGACGATCGTCGTCCAGGTGGAGCGCAAGTTTTTGCATCCGCGTTACAAGAAGACGGTGCGCAAGCACAAGAAGTACATGGCGCACGATCCGGAGAATACCTGCCAAGTCGGCGATCGCGTGCGCATCATCGAGCACCGGCCGCTTTCGCGCCGCAAGCGCTGGATGCTGGTCGAGGTGCTCGAGCGCGCGAAGCAGCTTTAGTTTGGAGGCTTGGCGATGATTCAAGCGGAGACGATGCTGAATGTCGCGGACAACTCGGGGGCGCGCAAGGTCGCCTGCATCAAAGTGCTGGGCGGCACGAACCGCCGCTACGCGCGCATCGGCGATGTGATCGTCGTGGCGGTCAAGGAGGCGATCCCGGGCGGCCGCGTGAAGAAGGGCGATGTGCAGCGGGCGGTGGTCGTGCGCACGAAAAAGGAGCTCAAGCGTGAGGACGGCTCGGCGATCCGCTTTGACGAGAATGCGGTCGTGCTGATCAACCGGCAGGGCGAGCCGATCGGCACGCGCATTTTCGGGCCGGTCACGCGCGAGCTGCGCAACAAGGGCTTCATGAAAATCATTTCGCTGGCACCGGAGGTATTGTGATCGTGGCGAAGCAAAAGCGAGTGAAGACGCATGTCCGCCGCGAGGACGAAGTCGTCGTCATCGCGGGCAAGGACAAGGGCGCACGCGGCAAGGTGCTGAAGGTGCTGCCGGAGGAAGGGCGCGTGGTCGTGGCCGGTGTGAACATCGTCAAGCGGCATACGAAGCCCGGCCCGAACACGCGGGGCGGCATCATTGAGCGCGAGGCGCCGATCGCCATTTCCAATGTGTTGTTCTACTGCCCGCATTGCCAGCGTGGCGTGCGCTTGGGGCGGAAGTTTCTCGAAGACGGGCGCAAAGTGCGTTACTGCCGCAAGTGCGGCGAGGTTGTGGACAAGTAGGGGTTTGAGCGATGGCGCGACTGTTTGAGCGATACAAGAACGAGATCCGGCCGGAGCTGATGAAGCGCTTCGGCTACAAGAACATCATGCAGGTTCCGAGGATCGAGAAGATCGTCGTCAACATGGGCGTGGGTGAGGGGGCGCACAACCCGAAGGCGCTTGAGGCGGCGATGCAGGATCTTGCGTTGATCACGGGGCAAAAGCCGATGGTCACGCGCGCGCGCAAGTCCATCGCCGGCTTCAAGCTGCGCCAAGGGATGACGATCGGCTGCAAGGTGACGCTTCGCCGCGCGCGGATGTATGAGTTCCTGGATCGGTTGATCAATTTGGCGCTGCCGCGCATTCGCGACTTCAAGGGTGTGAATCCGCGCTCGTTCGACGGACACGGCAATTACACGCTCGGCGTGCGCGAGCAGATCATCTTCCCCGAGATCGATTACGACAAGATCGATAAAATTCGCGGCATGGACATTACGATTTGCACAACGGCGGAAACGGACGAAGAGGCGCGCGAGCTTTTGCGCCTGTTCGGCATGCCTTTCCGTAGCTGAGGGGTGAGACGATGGCGTCCAAACGGATGATTGCGAAGGCCAAGCGCAAGCCGAAATTCAAGGTGCGGGCGTACACGCGCTGCGAGGAATGCGGCCGCCCGCGTGCGGTGTATCGCGACTTTGGGCTGTGCCGCTGCTGCCTGCGCAAGTATGCGCTCGCAGGGCAGATCCCCGGCATGCGCAAGGCCAGTTGGTAAGGAGAAACGGGCGATGATGACGGATCCGATTGCCGATATGCTTGCGCGCATCCGCAACGCGCAAATGGCGGGCTTGGAGACGACCGAGGTGCCGGCAAGCAATCTCAAGATTGCGATCGCGAAGATTTTGGAGCGCGAGGGCTACATCGAGAAGGCGCGGGTGCGCACCCACAAGGGCAAGCGCGTGTTGGAGATCAGGCTTCGCTACGACGAGGCGCGCAGGCCCGCGATCAAGGAGATTGTGCGCGTGTCCAAGCCGGGGCGGCGCGTGTATGCGGGCGTGGATGAGCTTCCGCGCGTCAAACGCGGCTACGGGATTGCGATCGTCAGCACTTCCAAGGGCGTGATGACGGATCGCGAGGCGCGCCGCCAGCGCGTGGGCGGTGAGATCCTTTGCACGGTGTTTTAGGGGAGCGAGACGATGGCGCGTTTGGGTAAAACCCCGGTCAAGATTCCTTCTGGCGTTGAGGTGCGCGAGGCGGATGAGGCGATCGTCGTCAAGGGCCCGAAGGGCGAGCTGCGCGTTCCGCGCTTTGACGGGATCGTGATGCGCAGGGAAGGCGATGAGGTCGTGTTTGAGATCGCGCACAAGCGTCCGGATAAGAAGCTCAAGCAGCTTCACGGCACGGCGCGGGCGCTGTTCGCCAACGCCGTTACCGGCGTCACGCAGGGCTATGCGAAGGTGCTGGAGCTGCACGGCGTGGGCTACCGCGTGCAGCAATCCGGCAAGAAGCTCGTGTTTCAGCTCGGGTATTCGCACCCGGTGGAATACGAGCCGCCTGCGGATGTCGAGGTCAAGGCCGACGGCCAAACGAAGGTGGTGGTCTCAGGCATCGACAAGCAGCGCGTGGGCCAGGTGGCTGCGGAGATTCGCTCGTTCCGCCCGCCGGAGCCCTACAAGGGCAAGGGTATCCGCTATGCGGGCGAGCAGATTCTGATGAAAGAAGGCAAGAAGGCCTAAGGGGCGGAGAAGATGGCGGTCAAGCGCTACGAGTACGACGCAAAGATTCGGCGCACGCGGCGGGTGCGCGCGCGGGTCAAGGCCTCGGGCCGGCCCCGGCTTTCGGTGTTTCGTTCCAACCGCCACATTTACGCGCAGGTGATCGACGACAAAACTGGGCGGACGCTTGCTGCGGCCTCCACGCTGGAGAAGGGCGTGGAAGGCGGCTGCACGATCGAGGGCGCGAAGGCCGTGGGGCGGCTGGTGGCCGAGCGGGCATTGGCTGCGGGCATAAAGAAGGTGGCCTTCGATCGCGGCCCGTATCGGTATCATGGGCGCGTGAAGGCGCTCGCCGATGCGGCGCGCGAGGCTGGATTAGAGTTTTAGGAGAGAGGCGATGATCGATCCGAACGAGCTTGATCTTCAAGAAAAACTCGTGCACATCAACCGCGTGTCGAAGACCGTGGCCGGCGGCCGGCGCATGGGCTTTACGGCGCTGATGGTGGTCGGCGACGGCCAAGGGCATGTCGGCTTTGGGCACGCGCGCGCGAAAGAGGTGCCGGATGCGATCCGCAAGGCGACCGAGATCGCGAAGCGCTCGCTGATCCGCGTGCCGCTCAACGGCACGACGATCCACTTCGAGGTGATCGGCCGGCAGGATGCGACGCGCGTGCTGCTCAAGCCAGCCAGCGAAGGTACCGGCGTGATCGCGGGGAGCGTGGTGCGCGCGGTGATGGATGCGGTCGGCATCCGCGACGTGCTCACGAAGGTGCTCGGCTCGCGCAATCCGATCAACACCGTGCGCGCGACGTTCAATGCGCTGATGCAGCTTGAAGAGCCGGAAGCGATCATGGCCCGCCGCGGCAAGCGCGCGGCCTAGGAGGAGGCGATGGCGAGGAAGTTGCGGATTCGGCAGGTGCGCAGCGTCATCGGCACGCCGCGCGATCAGCGCGCGACATTGCGCGGCTTGGGTCTGCGGCGGATCGGGCATGTGGTCGAGCGCGAGGATACGCCGGCGATTCGCGGGATGGTCAAGAAGGTTTCGCATCTGGTTGAGGTCGAGGAGGTTTGAGGTGTTGAAGCTCAACGGCATTCGGGCCAATCCGGGCGCACGGCATCGCCGCAAGCGCGTAGGGTGCGGGATCGGCTCCGGGCACGGGAAGACCTGCGGCCGCGGGCACAAGGGCCAGAAGTCGCGTACCGGCGGCAAGATTCCGGCTTACTTTGAGGGCGGGCAGATGCCGCTCGTGCGCCGCGTGCCGAAGCGCGGCTTTCGTTCGATGCGAGAGCCGGTGCAGGTCGTGAACGTGCGCGACCTCAACCGATTCGAGGACGGCGCTACCGTGGATCGCGAGGCGCTCAAGCGCGCGGGGTTGATCAAGAAGCTTGCGTTGCCGGTGAAGCTCTTGGGCGAAGGGGAGCTTACGAAGAAGCTGATCGTCTGCGTGGATGCGGCAAGCCAGAGCGCGCGCGCGAAGGTGGAGGCCGCAGGCGGCGAGATCCGCATCGGGGCGGCGTAAATGAGCGCACGCGCCCCGCAGGTGCCGGCCGCCGGCTTCGGCGAGATCGCCCGCATTCCGGAGCTGAAAAGCCGGATTCTGTTTACGCTTGGCATGCTCGTCGTCTATCGGATCGGCGCGCATGTGCCGGTGCCGGGCGTGGACACGGAGGTGCTGGCGCAGTTCTTCCAGCAGATGCAGGGAAGTCTTCTGGGCATGTTCGATATGTTCTCGGGAGGGGCGCTCAGGAGGCTTACGATCTTCGCGCTCGGGATTATGCCGTATATCTCGGCAGCGATCATCATTCAGCTTCTCACGGTCGTGTCGCCGAAGCTTGAGCAGCTCAAGAAGGAAGGCGAGCTCGGGCGCAAGAAGCTCACCGAATACACGCGCTACGGCACGGTGGCGCTGGCGTTCTTTCAGGCGATCGGCGTGGCCGTGGGGTTGGAGACGTTTTCGGTGAACGGGATGCCGGTCGTGCCGCATCCGGGGCTCGCGTTCAAGGCGATGACGGTGATCACGCTGGTTGCCGGCACCGTGGTGCTGATGTGGATCGGCGAGCAGATCACGGAGCGCGGCATCGGCAACGGGATTTCGCTGATCATCTTTGCCGGCATCGTCGCGGGGCTTCCGAGCGCGGTGGGCGGAACCTTGGAGCTTGCGCGCACGGGCGAATACGATCCGTTCACCGTGCTGTTTCTGTTCGTGTTGGTGCTGGGCGTCACTTATGCGGTGGTCTGGTTTGAGCGCGCGCAGCGGCGCATCCCAATCCAGTACGCGAAGCGGCAGGTGGGCAACCGGATCGTCGGCGGGCAGGCGACGTTTCTGCCGCTCAAGATCAACACCTCGGGCGTGATTCCGCCGATCTTCGCCTCGTCGCTGATCCTGTTGCCGGCGACGTTTGCGCAGTTCGCGCAAGGTCTTCCCGGTGCGGGGATCTTGCAGGACATTGCAGCGGCGCTGAATCCGAACGGCTGGCTGTATCTTACGCTGTACGCGGTGCTGATCGTGTTCTTCGCGTTTTTCTACACCGCGGTCGTGTTCGATCCGAAAGAGACCGCGGATATGTTGAAAAAGCACGGCGGATTCGTCCCCGGCATCCGTCCGGGCCAGAAGACCGCGCAGTACATCGACTATGTGCTTACGCGCATCACGGTGCTGGGCGCGATTTATCTCGTCGTCGTCTCGCTGATTCCACAATTTCTGATCGCGAAGTTCCATGTGCCGTTCTACTTCGGCGGCACGAGCCTTCTCATCGTCGTCGTGGTGACGATGGACACGATGGCGCAGATCCAGGCGCACCTGCTCAGCCACCAGTATGAGGGGCTGATGAAGCAGGCGCGGCTTCGCACGCGCACGCGATGAACGTGTTGCTCTTCGGGCCGCCGGGCGTGGGCAAGGGCACGCAGGGCGCGCGGCTGGCCGAGGCTTTGGGCGCGAGGCACTTGGCGCTCGGGGATATGTTGCGCGAGGCGGTGCGTGCGGGCACCGAGGTGGGAAAGCTTGCGCAGCGCTACATGGAGCGTGGGGAGCTCGTGCCGGACGAAGTTGTCGCGCGCGTGATCGAAGAGGCGATCGCGCAATCCGATCAGGGCTTCGTGCTGGACGGGTTCCCGCGCAATGTCGCGCAGGCCGAGATGCTGGATCAGATGCTTGCGCGCTTGCAGCGGCGGCTTGACAAGATCGTGTTCATGGACGCGCCGGAAGAGGTGTTGATCCGCCGGTTGGCTGGAAGGCTGGTTTGCTCGGGTTGCGGTGCGAGCTTTCATCGGCAATATTCGCCCCCCGCGCAAGCGGGCGTGTGCGACCACTGCGGAGCGGCGCTGGTGCAGCGCGCGGACGATCGGGAAGAGGTCGTCGCGGAGCGCTTGCGCGTCTATCGCGAGCAAACGGCGCCGCTGTTGGCGTTTTACCGCGGGCGAGAGGGTTTTGTGGAGGTGGATGCGGATGCCTCGCCGGATGAGGTATTTCAAAGGCTTTTGGATGCAGTGGGCGTGAGGGGCTGATGGCGAAGCAGGATCTCATTGTGATGCAGGGCGAGGTGATCGAGAAGCTGCCGAATGCGATGTTTCGGGTTCGGCTGGACAACGGGCATGAGGTGCTGTGTTCGATTTCAGGGAAGATGCGCAAGTACTACATCCGGATTTTGCCGGGCGACCGCGTGACGGTGGAGCTCAGCCCCTACGACCTTTCGCGCGGTCGGATCAGCTATCGGGAGAGGTGAGCGATGAAGGTGCGGGCGTCTGTGAAGCGGATTTGCAAGGATTGCCGCGTGATCCGTCGGCATGGGGTGGTGCGGATCATCTGCAAGAACCCGCGGCACAAACAGCGGCAAGGCTGAAATTGAACCAAGGGCGGGCGCGCGCTATGATCGCGCCCCCTTTGAGCATGCGTGGATAAGGAGGCGAAGTGGCTCGCATTGCCGGTGTAAACATTCCGACCAACAAGCGCGTGGAGATCGCGCTGACCTACATTTATGGCATTGGGCGCAGCTCTTCGAAGAAGATTCTCGCCAAGGCTGGGGTGAATCCGGATACGCGCGTCAAGGATCTCACCGACGACGAGATCGTGCGTATCCGCAAGATCATCGAAAATGAATACAAGGTCGAGGGCGATCTCAGGCGCGAGGTGGCGATGAACATCAAGCGCCTGATGGACATGGGCTGCTATCGGGGCCTGCGGCATCGGGCGGGGCTGCCGGTGCGCGGCCAGCGCACGCGCACGAACGCGCGCACGCGCAAGGGGCCGCGGCGTACGGTGGCTGGTAAGAAGAAGGCGACGAAGAAGTGATCGGAACGGAGAGGTAGGGACGTGGCCAAGGCGAAGCGAAGCAGCAAGAAGAAGGTGGTCAAGAACGTCGCGCACGCGGTGGCGCACATTCAGGCCACCTTCAACAACACGATCATCACCTTCACCGACGAGAACGGCAACACGCTTTGCTGGCACTCAGCGGGGCAGGAGTTCCGCGGCTCGCGCAAGAGCACGCCGTATGCGGCGCAGGTCGCGGCTGAAAAGGCCGCCAAGAAGGCGATGGATTTGGGCGTGAAATCGGCGGCCGTGCTGATCAAGGGGCCGGGGCCGGGCCGCGAGGCGGCGCTGCGCGCGATTCACGCAGCCGGCATTCAGGTGACATTTATTCGCGATGTGACGCCGATTCCGCACAACGGCTGCCGCCCGCCGAAGCGGCGCCGCGTCTAATCTTTCGGGACAGGGGTATAGCAGGATGAGTCGTTATACGGGGCCACGCTGTCGGTTGTGCCGGCGAGAGGGGCGCAAGCTTTTCCTCAAGGGCTACAAGTGCGAGACGAGCAAATGCCCGATGGAGCGGCGGCCGTATCCGCCGGGCATGCACGGGCAGATGCGGCGCGCGAAGATGTCCGACTACGGCATCCAGCTGCGCGAAAAGCAGAAGGTGCGCCGCATCTATGGCGTGCAGGAGCGGCAGTTCCGCCGTTACTTCGAGGAGGCGAGCCGCCGCCCGGGCGTGACGGGTACGGTGTTGTTGCAGATCCTAGAGTCGCGGCTCGACAATCTCGTCTATCGCATGGGATTTGCTTCTTCGCGCAGCGAGGCGCGCCAGATCGTGCGCCACGGGCACATTCTGGTGAACGGTCGACGGGTGGACATTCCGTCCTATCTGGTGCCGGTGGGGGCGAAGATCGAGGTGGCCGAGAAGGCGAAGCAGCATCTGCGCATCCGGGCGGCGGCCGAGCGCGCGGCCGAGCGCGGCGTGCCGGAGTGGCTGGATGTGGATCTGCAGAAGCTTGAGGGCGTGTATCGCCAGCTGCCGGAGCGCGATCAGCTCGATCCGGACATCCGCGAGCAGCTGATCGTTGAGCTGTATTCGAAGTAAAGGAGCTTGCCGATGGGTTTGATCAAGCCGCGCACGGTTGAGGTCGAGGAAAAGGTTCCGGGAAGGCTTGCCAAGATCACGTTCGAGCCGCTGGAGCGCGGCTATGGCGTGACGATCGGCAACAGCCTGCGCCGGATGCTTTTGTCGTCGATCGAGGGCGGTGCGATCACCGAGGTGCGTATTGAGGGCGTGGCGCACGAGTTCGACACGATCCCGGGCGTGCGCGAGGATGTGTTGGACATTCTCCTGTCGCTCAAAGAGGTGGACCTGCGCGTGCAGCCGGAAGCAAGCGGCGCGCTTTTGCGCCTGGAGGCTGAAGGGCCGCGCGTGGTCACGGCTGGCGATCTGCAGTGCCCAGCCGGGGTGGAGGTGCTCAATCCGGAGTTGGTGCTCGCGCATCTCAACGAGACCGGGAAGCTCACGCTGGAGGCGAAAGTCGAGCGCGGGCGCGGCTATTCGCCGGCGGCCGAGCGCGAGGGCAAGGATCAGCCGATCGGCACTTTGTTGTTGGATGCGTCGTTTTCGCCGATCCGGCGCGTGGCGGTGCAGGTGGAGAAGACGCGCGTCGGCCAGCGCACCGACTACGACAAGCTGATCCTCGAGGTGGAGACGAACGGCGCCATCACGCCTGAGGAAGCGGTCAACGAGGCGGCGCGCATTCTGCAGGACCAGCTTGAGGTGTTCGTCGACTTTTCGCGCACCGCCGAGGCGCCGAAACCGAAGCCGAAGGGGCGGGAGCTCGATGAGCTTCTGGCGCGCTCGATCGACGATCTGGAGATGAGCGGGCGCACCTCGAACACGCTGAAGGCGCAGGGCATCATGACCGTGGGCGAGCTTGTGCGCCACACGCCGCAGGAGCTTTTGCGCACGCCGAACTTCGGCCGCAAGTCTTTGGCCGAGATCGAAGAGGCGCTGGCCCGGCATGGGCTGAGGCTCGGGATGCAGGTTGAAGAAGAAGGGGTGGAGTGATGCGGCATCGGAAACGTCGGGGCAAGCTCGGGCGCAAGACGGGGCATCGCAACGCGACGCTTTCCAACTTGGCCGCGGCGTTGTTCTACCACGGGCGGATTGAAACGACCGTGGCCAAGGCCAAGGCATTGCGGCCGTTTGCGGAAAAGCTGATCACGCTCGGCAAGCGCGGCGATCTGCACGCAAGAAGGCTTGCGCTTGCCCGCATCCGCCGTCGCGATCGTCGCGAGGTCGTGCACCGGTTGTTTCACGATATCGCGCCGTTGTTCCGCGATCGGCCGGGCGGCTACACGCGCATCATCCGCACGCGCGTGCGTCCTGGAGACGCAGCGCCGATGGCGATCATCGAGCTCGTCGAGCAGCCGGGCACGGCACCCGCATCCCAGTCGGAAGAGGGCTAAGCGCTGATGAGGCGTGCGCCTGCGGCGCTGGTCGTGTTTCACCGGGCGCCGCGGGATGCATCGCTTGCTGAGCGTTTCTGCGCTGAGTTGGAGGCGCAGGCGGGCGTTCCGGTAGGCTTTTGTTCGCTGGATGCGCCGATCAAGCCGCGCGCGACGCACATTGTTCCGCTGTTGTTCCACGAGGGGCGGCATCTTAGGGAAGACATTCCCCGCATCGCCGAGGAGCTTCGGGCGCAGGTCGTAGCGCCGCTCCCTGCGGATGTGGTCGCGCGCGTTGCGGCCGAAAGCGTGGAGCGGCACACAGGCCGGCGCAAGCCCAGCCTCTGGGTGGTGCACGACTGGCAGACGGCGGAGGCGCTTGTGGAAGCGCTGTATGCGCACACGCGGCGCTTTTCGTGGCCGGCGCTCGCTGCGATGCGAGGGGCGCCGGCGGTGGCGGACGTGCTGCGGGTGTTTCGGCGCGACGGCGCAAGCGAGGTCGTCGTGCAGCCGATCGCCGCCTGCCGCGCCTGGCACGAAGAGGAAGTGGCCCGTGCGGCGGCAGCGATCGGGATCGCGGCCCAGGTGCTGCCGGGGCTTGTGGAGAACGAGGCGTTCATTGCGGCGTTGGCCGCGCATCTGCGCAAGGAGGTGGGCGGTGATTCGGATTGAGCCGTATCGAAAGCATGCGATCTTCTGCGTCGGGGTCAGCTGCGGCGAGAACATGCCGCTTTTGAAATACTTGAAGGAAAAGGTGGCCGAGGCGGGCGTTGAGGTGCGCGTGAATCGCGCAGGATGCCTGGGCGTGTGCACCGGCGGGCCGATCATGGTCGTGTATCCGGAAGGCGTGTGGTATGCAGGGCTTACCAAGGAGCGGATTGACCGCATCGTGGAGGAGCATTTCAAGCGCGGCAAGCCGGTGCGGGAGTGGGTGGTTCACGACGCGGGCTTTTCATCCTCTTCTTCCGCCTGACGCCACGCCTCGATCGCGGCCGGGTACACTTCCTCCCAAGCAAGCTGGGGCTTGAGGTAACGGTGCGCGATCGCATCGGCGCGGTGGATCGCGGCGGCGAGCGCGTCGCGGGGTGCGTGGTGTTCGCCGATCGCTTGCGGGATCGGAGGGGCAAGCCGCCAGTGCATGGCGAGCATCATGCCGAGTTCCGCGTGATCGAGCCCGTAGCGCGCGGCTTCGCGTTGGGTTAACTCTTCGCCGTGGAGGCGGCCGAGCTCGCTTTCAAAGTATTCCATGTCCACCCGCAGCCCGAGCATCACCTTGCCGAGGTCGTGGAGCAGACCTGCCATGTAGGCGGCCGGATGCGCATCGAGCTTGGCGGCGATGATCGCCACCGCCCAGGCGTGCGCCCAGAGGCGGCGGATCGTGCCGATGCCGATCGGTGCGAATAGTCCATAAATCAGAGACATCGAAAGCGCAGCCTGCGCCGCGGTTTGCATGCCGATGCGGGCGATCGCTTCAGGCAAGGTGTACACGGGCAGCCCCATCGGGTTGTAAAATGCGGACATGCTCATGCGCATGATCACGCTGCTTGTGGCCTGATCCTCGCCGATTGCGCGCGCCAAGTCCTCTGCGCCGCTGTCTGGGTCTTGAATCACCGCTTGAATCGCGTGGAAGCGTTCCGGCAGCGTGGGCGGATCGCCGGCGTGGAAGACGAGCGCGATCGTTTCTTCGCGGGTTGTGTAAGGCTTGTCCATAGCGGGAAACAAGCATAAAAGAGGCCAGAAAAAGAAAGGCGGCCTTGCGGCCGCCGAAATATGGAAGAGGAAGGTTCAGTTCTTCGACTTGTCCACGATCTTCTTTTCGCCGATCCAGCTCATCATCGCCCGCAGGCGTTCGCCGACCTTTTCGATCTCGTGCTCGGCGGCAAGCCTTCTCAGCGCATTCATCTTGATGCCGCCGGAGCGGTAGTCGTTGATGAAGTCGCGCACGAAGGTGCCGTCCTGAATCTCGCGCAGCGCCTTTTTCATGTTGTTCTTCACATGTTCGTCGATGATCTTCGGCCCCACCGTCATGTCGCCATACTCGGCCGTGTTCGAGATCGAGTAGCGCATGTTGGCGATGCCGCCCTCGTAGATCAGGTCCACGATCAGCTTCATCTCGTGCAGACACTCGAAGTAGGCCATCTCCGGCGGATAGCCAGCCTCCACGAGCGTCTCGAAGCCTGCGGTGATCAGCGCCGTCAGTCCCCCGCACAGCACCGCCTGCTCGCCGAACAGGTCCGTTTCGCATTCGTCGCGGAACGTCGTTTCAATGACGCCTGCGCGCGTGCCGCCGATCGCCTTCGCGTAGGCGAGCGCGGTCTCCCGCGCGGTGCCGGAGACATTCTGGTGCACCGCGATCAGGCACGGCACGCCCGCGCCTTCGGTGAAGGTGTGGCGCACGAGGTGCCCCGGCCCTTTCGGCGCGATCATGATCACGTCGAGATCGCCGCGCGGCTCGATCAGGCCGAAGTGGATGTTGAGGCCATGCGCGAACGCAAGCGTGGCGCCCTCGCGCAGGTTTGGCTCGATTTGCGCCTGATACACCTCGGCTTGCCGCTCGTCGGGCAACAGGATCATCACCAGATCCGCTGCGCGCACCGCCTCCGGAATCTCGGCCACCTGAAGCCCCGCCTTTTCCGCCTTCGCCCACGAGGGCGATCCGCGGCGCAGGCCCACGGTGACATCCACGCCGGAGTCCTTGAGGTTGAGCGCGTGCGCATGCCCCTGCGAGCCGTAGCCGAGCACGGCCACGCGCTTATCGAGAATGTGCTTCAGATCCGCATCGTCGTCGTAATACACGGGAAGCGCCATCGTGCCACTCCTTCTCCTGGAAGCTGGGCCAACCCTACCGCGAAGGTGCTATGGATGCATGCGCGTTTACGCTTCCGTTGGGGGAGTGCGCGCGCGGTAGATCTCGGCAAGCACCCTTGCCACGGCTTCGTAGAGCGCTTCCGGAATGGGCTTGCCTAAAGGCACGCGGATCAGCGCGCGCGCAAGCGGCGGATCGTGCCGAATCGGCACGCGATGCGCCCGCGCGATCTCGCGGATGCGTTGGGCCGTGCGTTCGCGCCCCTTGGCGACGACGCGCGGCGCGGGATCGCGGCCGTGCCGGTAGCGGAGCGCGACCGCAAGATGCGTGGGGTTCACGACCACGACATCGGCCTTCGGCACTTCAGCCATCATCCGCCGGCGGCTGATCTGCGCCTGCATCTCTCGGATGCGTGCCTTGATCTGCGGATCGCCTTCGGTCTCTTTGTATTCGTCTTTGAGTTCCTTCGGCGTCATGCGTAGCTCGCGCCGGTGCTGCCAGCGTTGATACAGCCCGTCGAGCAGCGCGAGCGCCACCAGCGCCGCCGCCGTATAGGCGAAAAACTCAGCAGCAAGCTTTACCCCCATGCGCGCCACCGCTTCCACCCCGGCCACGGAAGCGCGCTGCATCGACGCCCACGCCCCCCGGCCCACGGCCCACGCGATCCCTACGAGCACCGCAAGCTTCACGAGGGCTTTGAGCCACTCCACTGCGGCCTTTGCGGAAAACAGCCGCCGCCAGCCTTGGGCAGGTGAGATGCGCTTGGGGTCGGGCTTGAGCGGTGCGGTGCTCCACACGGGGCCGGTGATGAGCCAAACGGCAAGCCCCGCAAGCAGCCATGCAGGCAGCGCCCACATTCCCCAAGCCTTGAGCCATGTCCATGCCGCCGGCAGCCAGCCTTCCGAGGTGAGCGCGTGCGCATCCCAGTGCAACACCCAGTGTCCGCTCAGGGCTGCGTGCGTGGCCTCAAGCAGTCCCAGCGTGGCGGTGCTCGCAAGCCCCGCGAACCCTCCTGCCAGCACCACGAGGACCATCGCCGAGGCGATCTCTCGGCTTTGCGGCACCTGCCCTTTCTTGCGCGCATCCTCCAGCCGTTTTGGCGTGGGCTCTTCGGTGCGTTGGGAGCGATCCTCGTCCGGCATTCACCCTCCGAGACGCAGCAGGCCTTCCACCGCCGTGGCCGCCTTCTCAAAGCCGCGCTCCAAGAGCAGGCCCAAGATCGGCGCCGAAAGCAAAAGCGCGAGCAGACCCAGTCCGATCGTGGCCGGGAAGCCCACCGCCAGCATCTGCAGCTGCGGGACCACGCGTGCGGCGACGGCGAGCACGAGATACGCAAGCCACACGAGCAGCAGCACGCTTGCGCCCGCCATGAGCCCCCAGCTGAACAACCATCGCCCCATCTGCACGAGTTCGATCAGGCTTGCAGCGCCAAGCAGCGTGCCCACCGGAAGCTTCGCAAAGCTTTGCTCCACGGCGGCGATGAGCCATACATGGCCCCCGATCGCAAACCACAGCACCACCGCCATCCAGCTCCACAGCGCGCCGATCACGCCCAGGGTGCTTCCGGCCATGGGATCGAATAGCCCCGCGGCGCTGAGGCCGATCTGAAGGCCGAGCAGATGACCGGCGAACTCGGCGGCGGCCACGACGAGCCGCAGCATCAGCCCCATCGCCGCGCCGGTGAGAAGCTCCGCGCCGGCCGCAGCCAGCCAGCCGCCGACGTCCGACGGTGCGGAAGCCGTGGGATGGTGGGCGACGGCAAGCGCAGCAAGCCCCAGCGCCAGCCCCGCCCGCACGCGCATCGGCACGGAGAGGTGCGCAACCCCAGGCATGAACGCTACGAAGCTGCTCGTGCGCAGCAGCGCCAGCGAAAACGCGTAAAGCAGCCCTTCCGGGATCGTAAGGATCATTGCACGAGATCCGGAATGTGCTGGATGAGCGCGCGGGCGAACGCAACGAGCTTTTCCGTCGCCCAAGGCGCGGCCAAAAGCCCGGCGACGAACACGGCGACGATTTTCGGCACGAAGGCCAGTGTCATTTCCTGCAACTGGGTAAGCGCCTGCAGCAGCGACACCACAAGCCCCACGACCAGCGCTGCAATCAGCATCGGCGCCGAGACAAGCAGCGCGAGCCTCAGCGCCTCCCCCGTCCAGTGCACGACCGCTTCCGGTGTCATCGCGATGCGGCAAGCAAGCGGCGCGCCATTGCCCCCGCATGCGCGCGCCCAAGGCCGGTTGCGCGCGGTTCGCCGCAAGGCAGCATCCCACCATCAAGAGGAGGGAGCGATGCGGCGAAGCGGAGAGCGGCAGGCGGATATGGCGTTTG
>CAZTLD010000008.1:0-17171 GCA_964614395.1 uncultured Zetaproteobacteria bacterium | reverse complement strand
CCGGATTGACGCTGATCGCATCGATGCCCCACGCGACCAGAAGCTCGGCAAAGGCGGGATCGTCGGAAGGCGCCTGCCCGCACAGGCTGATCGGCCGCCCCTTTCGGTGCGCGCCTTCGATCGCCTGCCGGATCATCGCAAGCACCCCGGGATCGCGCTCGCTGAAGCGTTCGGCAAGCAGCGCATTGTCCCGATCCACGCCGAGCACAAGCTGCGTGAGATCGTTCGAGCCGATGGAGAATCCGTCGAAGTACTCGGCGAAGGCCTCGATCTGGACGACGTTGTTTGGGATTTCGCACATCATGTACAGCTCAAGCCCCGCCTCGCCGCGCACCAGCCCCGCCTCGGCCAGCGCATCCACGATCGCCTCGGCCTCGTCCAGCGTGCGGCAAAACGGGATCATGACGCGCACATTGGCAAGCCCCATCGTTTCGCGCACGCGCTTGAGCGCCATGCACTCGAGCCGGAACGCTTCCTGAAAGCGCGGATGCAGGTAGCGCGCCGCACCCCGCAGCCCCAGCATCGGGTTTTCTTCCTCGGGCTCGAAGCGCCGCCCGCCGATCAGATTCGCGTATTCGTTGGATTTGAAGTCGGAGGTGCGCACGATCACCGGCTTCGGCCAGAACGCGGCCGCGATCTGCCCGATGCCTTCCGAGAGCACGCGCACGAAAAACGCCGCCGGATCCGGATCGTTGGCGGCCAGCCGTTCGATGGCGGCGCGCTCCTCCTCGGAAAGCTCTTCCGGATGCAGAAGCGCGAGCGGATGGGCGCGAATGCGCTCGGCAATGATGAACTCGATGCGCGCAAGCCCTACGCCTGCATTCGGAAGCGCCTGCAGCGCAAACGCGCGCTCGGGGTGGCCGATGTTCATCATGATGCGCGTTTTGGGCATCGCGATGCGCGCGACATCGACCTCTTCGCGGGCGAAGCGAAGCCGCCCGCGATACACGCGCCCCGTTTCGCCCTCCGCGCAGCTCACCGTCACTTCGAGCCCATCGGAGAGTTTGCTTGTCGCATCGCCGCAGCCGACGACCGCAGGGATACCAAGCTCGCGTGCGACGATCGCGGCGTGGCAGGTGCGCCCGCCGCGGTTGGTCACGATCGCGGCGGCCTTTTTCATCACCGGCTCCCAGTCGGGCGCAGTAGCCTCGGCGACGAGCACCTCGCCGGGCTGGAACGCGCGCATCTCGTCCGGGTGATGCACGATGCGCACCTTTCCTTGCGCGATCTTCGTGCCGACCGCCCGCCCCTCGCACAGCACCTCGCCCTTCTCCAGCAGCCGGAAGCGCTCGATCACGGCGCCGGTTTCGCGCGCGCGCACCGTCTCAGGCCGCGCCTGCACGATGTAGAGCTTTCCGTCGAGGCCGTCCTTGGCCCACTCGATGTCCATCGGCATCGGGCGGCCTTGGGCTTGGCTGAAGTGCGCCTCGATCTTGAGCGCGTAGTCGGCCAAGGTGAGCACCTCTTCGTCGGTGAGGGAAAAGCGGTTCCGCTCCTCCGGCGAGGTGGGGACATTCTGTGTGCGGGCGCGGAGTCTTCCCGAGACGCACACCATCTTGATCTCTTTGCTGCCGAGCTTGCGCGCGAGCACCGCCCGGTGCCCGGCCTGGAAGGTGGGCTTGTGCACGAAAAACTCGTCCGGATCCACTTGGCCCTGCACCACATTCTCGCCAAGACCATAAGCCGAGGTGATCATGACCACATCGCGAAAGCCCGTTTCGGTATCGAGCGTGAACATCACGCCGCTTGATGCGAGATCCGAGCGCACCATCTTCATGACACCCACGGAGATCGCGACCTTCATGTGATCGAAGCCGTGATCGATCCGGTAATGGATCGCGCGGTCGGTGAACAGGCTCGTAAAGCACCGGCGCACCGTCTCGAGCAGTTGGGTGGGGCCCTGCACGTTGAGGTAGCTGTCCTGCTGCCCTGCGAAGCTGGCCTCGGGCAGATCCTCGGCCGTGGCCGACGAGCGCACCGCCACGGCCAGATCCTCTTCGCCGTAGCTTCGGGAAAGCGCCGCGTAGGCGGCAAGGATTTCGTCCCGAACGTCTTCGGGAAGCCCCGCCTCATAGACGATTTCCCGCGCCCGGGCGGCAGTGCGGGCAAGGGCTTCGTAGTCGTCGGGATCAAGCCGGGAAAGGAGCTTTTCAAGCCTTTCCCACGCGCCTTTGGCCTTGAGCGCGGCGCGGTAGGCCTCGGCGGTGATCGCAAAGCCGTTCGGCACCGGCACGCCCAAGGGCCGAAGCGCCCGGTAAAGCTCGCCGAGCGCGGCATTCTTGCCGCCCACGAGCGGCACATCGCGATGCGAGATCTCTTCAAACCAGCGGATGTAACGGGCGCGGTTCATCAAGCCTCCTCGTCGGATGGATGAGCTAGCCTCAGCAAACCAAGCGCTTTTAGCAATCTGAGGCCTCTTCTTGCGCGAACACCTCGGCAAGAAGCTTGCGCACCTGCTCGCCGATGCCGGGTCGTTGCGATTCGCGCGGGCCTGCGATGTTGAGCGTTTGGGGCTTGCGCGCGCGCAGCCAAGCGCGGATGCGCGCGGCGGCATCCGGCGCCCACGGATCGACGATCTCAAAGGGCTTGTTCCACTTCCGGCAGGCGCGCGCCGTCGCCAGCGTGCCGCCCGTGAGCGGCGTGGGTGAAAGAATCAACGTCGCATCCGCATCGCGCACATTGCGCTCGGTGCGCTCGCGGTAGTCGGCGCTTTCGGTTTCCACGAGCGGATAGCGGGGATCGATCGGGCCGTCCTCGGCGCGGCGCCCCTTCGGGCACCAGCCGCCCACCGGAATGCCGGCGGCCATCGCGGCATCAAGTGCTGCGCGATCCACGCCCGTTTGCCCCCCGCTGATCACGCGCTTGGGGCGCATCGCTCGCCTCGGGGTTTCTGAGAGCTCATAAAGTGCGGGCACGCCTCGGCCAGCGGGCAGCCTTCGCAACGGGGGCGCGGGCGGCAGTGCGTTTTGCCGAGCGCGACGAACAGCGCGTGGTATTCGTTGAAGAGCTGGGCGACGCGCGGCAGCGCCGCGTGGAAGCGCGCCTGCAGCTTTTCATAGGGGATCTCGGCCGGCGCAAGCGCAAGCCGGCTGAGGATGCGCTTCGTGTAGGCGTCGATCACGAATATCGGCGCCGAGAACGCATACAACAGAATGGAATCCGCCGTCTCCGGCCCCACGCCTCGGATCGCCAGCCACGCGCGGCGGGCTGCGGGAAGATCGGCGTGGGCCTGGGCTTTGAGCGCCTCCATGCCGCCGCGATCCAGCACGAAGGCGGCCACAGCCTGCAAGCGCTGCGCCTTCTGGCGGAAGAAGCCGGATGGCCGGATCCAGCGCGCAAGCTCCTCTAATGGTGCGCGCACGATCGCCTCCGGCGATAGCGCCTCATGGGCCTTGAGGTTGGCGATCGCGCGCTCCACATTGCGCCAGGCGGTGTTTTGCGTGAGCACCGCGCCGACGACGACTTCGAACGGCGTGTCCGCCGGCCACCAGTGCTGCGGGCCGAAGTGCGCAAAAAGCCGCGTGTAAAGCTCGCTAAGCGTCATCGAAACCTGCGGCGCGGTAAAGCGCGCGCACTTCGCTTCTGCGCAGAGGCCGGAACGTGCCAGGCGGATCGCGCTCGGGATCGAGCTGGATGGGACCGAAGCGCACGCGAATCAAGCGCAGCACCGGATGGCCGATCGCGGCCAATGTGCGCCGCACCTCGCGCCAGCGCCCACGGCGGATCTTGATCCTGATCCAGCTGTTCGTTGCCAGCTCCCGCTCCACGATCACCTCGCATGGCACGCTCAGATCGCCGCGTCCGATCGGGATGCCGCCCTGCATCAGGCGCGCGAGATCGTCTTCGTCCAGCTTGCCGCGGATGCGCGCGCGGTATTCGCGCACGAGGCCCTGCTCGGGTCGGATCAGCGCCTGCAGAAGCGCTCCGTCGGTCGTAAGCAGCAAAAGGCCCTCGGTGTCGTAATCCAGGCGCCCGATCGGCTGCAAGTGCGGCGGGGCGGGAATCGTATCGAAGATCGTGCGCCGGCCGCGCGGATCGCTGCGGGCGACGATCTCGCCTTTCGGCTTGTTGTAGAGCATGTGCAGATGCGGCTGGGGGCGGACGGGCTTTCCGTCCACGCACACGCGCGCCCCCTCCGGCACGCGCGCGCCGGGTTGAGCGATTCTGCCATCGATCGTCACGCGCCCCTGCCGGATGAGTTCGTCCGCCTTGCGCCGGGAGGCGACGCCGGCGCGGGCAAGATACCGGTTGATGCGCTCGCTCATCGCCGGATCAGCGCAAGCCAGCGCACGGCAAGCTCGGCCGCGCGCGGATGCAGCGCCACAAGCGCCTTTTTCCAAGTGCTTGCATCGCCAAGGCGCCTTGCGCCCTCGGGATGCGCCTTCGCCCAGCGCGCCACCGTCTCTGGATACGGTTCCAGGTGAAATTGCAGCGCATACTGCCCGCGGCCAAGCCGAAACGCCTGCTCCGGCACCTTTTCGCCCGTGCACAGCCGCACGGCTCCTGGTGGTAGGCGCCATGTGTCCGCATGCCATTGGAAGACTGGAAAGCGCGCAGGCCACCCTGAAAAAAGCGGATCCGCGCTTCCCGCTTCGGTGAGCTGCACCTCGTGGATGCCCCACTCGGCCACCGGTGCGGCCAACACCGCGCCGCCTGCGGCCAGCGCCATCAGCTGCGCCCCAAGGCACACGCCGAGCACAGGTGCGCCCCGGGCCAATGTCGCGCGCAGCCACGCGCGCTCGGCGGCAAGCTGGGCATCGCCCGCCGATTGCGGCCCGCCCATCAGCACGAAGCCCTGATAGGCTTTCGCGTTCGGCAAGGCCCCTTCATGCGCGGCATAGAGATCGAGCTTTGCGCCTTCGGCAAGGAGAGCATCCGCGAACATGTCCGGCGTTTCGTCCGGATGGTGCAAAAGGATCGCAAGGCGCATGCACGAAGGGTTGCAATCCGCGCCGCTTTCGGCAACGATGAGCCCCACACGCAGCCAAGGAGGGGCATGATGGCGACGGCGCTGGTTCCGTTTTCCGAGGGCGTGGAAGAGCTGGAGATGATCTCGGTCGTGGACCTGTTGCGCCGCGCGGGCGTGGAGGTGACGACGGCGACGCTTGATGGCGCGCCCGCCAAAGGTCGCTCCGGCATCGTGATCCAGCCGGATGCGGCGCTCGATGATGTGCTGCATCAAGACTGGGATGCGGTCGTGCTGCCCGGCGGGCTTCCGAACGCGTTCACGCTGCGCGACGATCCGAGGATCGAAAACCTTCTCCGTCGGCAGGTGGCGGAAGGGCGTGTGGCGGCGGCGATCTGCGCAGCCCCCGCGGCCTTGGCGCGCGCGGGTGTTTTGGCCAACAAGTGTGCGACTTCCTATCCCGCATGCCGCGAGGATGTGCTCCGCGAGGATGCGACGGTGAAATACCTGGACGAGCCGGTGGTCGTGGACGGCTTGGTCGTAACGAGCCGCGGCCCGGGTACCGCGATTCCGTTCGCGCTGGCGCTGATTCGGCTGCTGGTCGGCGAAAACCGCGCCGAAGAGGTCGCGCGCGAGATCGTTTATTCAGCGTAAAGGGGCGCTTGCGAGATCCAGCGCCCAGCGCGCGGCTTGCTTGAGCCTTTTGCGGATGAAATTGCACTTCACGCAGCCGCTTCCCGCGATCTGCGCGCGCACCTCATACGCCGGCCAGATCGTCTCGCGCCAAAAGGCGATCTTGGACGCGAGATCAGGCTGCATGCGCGCAAACACCCGCTCGGCGAGAAACGGCGGCACATCGTGCCGCATCACGCGCGCAAACAGCCGCGCCTCGATCCTTCCCATGCGCGGGCGGATCTCGCCAAGCACCGCATCCGGCACCGGCGCGGCGAGATGCGCCTGCGCATAGCTCAGCGCGTAGAAGCAAGGGCGCTCAAGCCGCATCGCGCGCACGAACGCGAGGAACGCCTGCCAGCGGTCTTCATCCATCGCGCGCGCGGCAAGCGCAATGTCCCACAACCAGACGAGGCGCTCGAACGAATGCTTGAGCGCGTGAAAGCAAAGATACGCAAGCTCACGCTCCATCGCCGGCACCGGCACCGTGCAACCCTCAAGCACGATGCTTTCATGATGCTCCCATAGCTCGTCAAAGCGCAGCGGCGTAAGCCGCGCCCAACTGCGGATGCGGTCGATCCCCAAAGGCTCGCGGTGGAGATCCAGCTGCACGTCGCCGCGCACGAACAGGTGCGCATACACCCGATCCGGCCGAAAGCCGATGTTCCAGAGCGCGTCCTTGGCCGCACGGAAGCTTTCCGGCGCCACGAGCAGGTCGAGATCGCCGAACGGGCGCAGCACGGGATTACCCCAGTACCGAATCCCGACCGCCGGTCCTCGCAGCAGCAGAAAGCGGATGCCGGCCTTCTCAAGCGCCCGCGCCGCATGCGCAAGCGCATGCGCCTTGCGCGCGTATTCGGCGGCAAGTAACTTGCGCTGCGGCCGCCACTGGGCGGCAAACACCGGATCGTGGCGGGCAAGCTGCTCAGCAAGCCATGCCCCCACCCCTTCGCTGGCCGCATCCCCGAGCCGCGCGCGCCATTCTTCCGGCGGGCATCGGCTGGCGAGGGCCTCGGCCACGGTTGCACGGCGCAAAGCTTGCTTCATAATCGGCATCGTAAGCGCGGGGTGCGCGCGCGGCAAGGAGGGTGCGATGGCCGAGGTGGATTTCGTCCGCAGAAGGTTGCTCAAAGGCGCGGCCTATGTGCCGCCGGCGATGCTCGGCGTGATGATCGCAGGCACGAAGGTCGCCGAGGCCGGCCAGGTGCTGCCTGGCCAGACGAAAGTCTGCAAGGGCGGCGGCACGATCACGGTCTCGGCAGGCGGCAACGCCTGTTGCCCGTGCGTGCCCGGCGATCCGAAGTACAACCCGAACAAATGCGAACTTGCTCGCTGCAAGCTCGGCAACTGCGCCGCCTGCAAGCGCGCGATCTTCAAGAACCTCAAGCAGTGCCAGAAGAAGACGGCGCGAGCGGGCTGCGCCTGCACCTGCACGCAGATCGCGCCCGGCATCGTGAAGTGCATCTGAGGGCACGAGCCCAGGAACCCATCACAGGCCTTTGCCTTCCCGACGGTCGGATCGTGGAGCTTGCCGTCGGTCCACGCGGCTGGGTGCTGCGCTGGGGCGCGGAGGAAGTGGTGCTCGCCGGCGTGTTCGCCGAGGCGCTCGCCGCATGGCTTGAGGGGCAGCGCTGGAGCGCATGGTTGGAGCGGCTTGTGCGCGCGCATCCGTGGCTTGTGGGGCTGGAGCGCGCTGAGCCCATCGCGCGTGCGCGCCTGAGTGCGGCGTGGCGGCGGCTGGGGCTGGTGTTCGTGGAGCTCACCGCGCGCTGTCAGGAGCGGTGCGTGCACTGCTATGCCGCGTCCGGCCCCGCGCGCGAAGAGATGCTTCCCACGCCGATCGTGGAGGCGGTGCTGGAGGCCGCCGCGCGGCGCGGCCGGCCGTGGGTGCAGTTCACCGGCGGCGATCCGCTGTTGCATCCGGATTGGCTGAGGCTCGTGCGCCGGGCGCGCGCGCTGGGGATGCCGGTGGAGGTGTACACGAACGCGCTGGCGCTGCGCGAGGCGCATCTGGATGCGCTGGCGGGGTTGGGAGTGCGGCTTGCCGTCTCGCTATACGCCGCCGATCCCGAGGTGCACGATCGGATCACGCAAGTGCCGGGAAGCTTTCGTCGCACTTGGGCGGCTGTGGAAGCCGCGCGGGCGCGCGGGGTGGATCTGCGCATCGGCATCGTCGTGATGGCTGAAAACGCCGCCCATGTGCCGGAGACGGTGGAGGCGCTGGTGCGTGCGGGGATTGCGCCGGAGCAGATTCGGCTCGATCGGGTGCGGCCGGTGGGGCGCGGGGCCGCCGTGCGGGAAGGGGCGCTCAAGGTGTTGGCCGAGCACACGCCGCCGGGGCTGGTGGGCGGCAAGGTGTGTGTGGCTGCGGATGGAAGTGTGTATCCGTGCATCTTTGCGCGGCACCTGCGGCTGGGATCGCTCTATGCGCGCCCCTTCGAGGCGATTCTCGACGATCCCGAGCCGCAACAGGCTGGGGCGCCCGTGCAGCTTGCCTGCGCCGACTGCCGGGCGATCGTGGCGGCGGCATGAGCATCCCCAAGCGCCCGAAAAAGCGGGAAGGCCTCATCCGCGAGGAGCTCGAGGGTGTGGACGAGGTGATTTATCTCGATGAGGACACGGCCTCGAACTTTGCGATGAATCTCACGGCCTCGGCCGTGCTGGAGCTGTGCGACGGGGCGCGCACGCCCGAGGAGATCGCCCAGATCATCGCCGAGGCCACGGGAGCAAGCCTCGACGAGGTGTACCAAGACGTGCGCATGATCCTTGAGGAGTTCGCCGCTTACGGTCTCATCGAATGATCACGATCCGAATCGCCGACCTTACGGTCGGCGTGTTCTGTGAGGTTGAGACGCTTGCCCCGTCGCTTGAGGCGATGCTTGCCCCTTATCCGAAGGTGGACGCTACGCCGGATCTGGTGTTGGGGCTAGCTGCGCACCCGCAAGGGGCAGCGATCGTGCTGGATCGCGAGCAGGACTGGGCGGGCGATGCCCGCGCGGCGCTGGCAGGGCTGGAGGTCAAGCTTTACTTGCGCGTGCTTGCCGCGCTTTCCCCGCGCTTCGTCTCGCTGCACGCAGGCTGGGTGGCGTGGCAAGGAAAAGGCATCGTGTTCGCCGGCGAGTCGGGGGCGGGCAAGTCCAGCCTCGTTGCGGCTGCATTGCTTGCGGGCGCCCACTATGGCTCGGATGAGTTTACGCTCTTGGGCGAAGATGGGTGCCTTGCGCCGTTTCCGCGCCCGCTGCAGTGGGGGCGGGTGCGGCATCCGGCGTTTACGCCGAGGCAAATGTATCGCACGGGCTTTCGCAAGGCGCGCCTTTTGTTTCCGGGATTCGACGGGCGAAGGCGGCTGATCGTCTGGTGGCTGCCGCCGCGCGTGGTGCGCGATCCGATGCCGGTGGGGCTTTTGTGCCTCGTGCGCTACCGCCAAGGAGCGGATGTCGAGCTCCGCGAGCTTCCGCGCGCGGCGGCGCTCATGCGCTTGGCCGCGCAGATGCACACGCGCCTTCCGATGCGCGCGCGCATTCAGGCGCTGCATCGGCGGCTTCCTCGGACGCTGCGTTGTGTCGAGCTTGCGTTTGCCGATGCGCGGATGGCGTGGGCGGCCGCCGCCGAAGCCGCGCGACAAGCGGCAGATGGTCGGAAAAGCGGGTGTGGAGGGTATGCGCCTCCACACACCTAAGCTCCGGCGAGCACAAGATGTGGTCGATCGCGCGGCGCGGACGCCAGCTCGGCCAAGTGGGCGGCGCTGCGCGAAGCCCGTGCAAGTTGGCTTGTTCGCATAGCCGTCGGTAGGCGGTCCCCGCCGGCGTGCAGTTCAAATCCCCCATCAGCACCACCGGCGCGGAAAGGCTGCGGGCGATGGCGGCCGTGGTCTCGGCCTGAACAAGACGCGCACGCTCGCGCAGCGACCAGTGCGTGCAGATCACGGCGATTTCGCCGATCGGCGTGCGTATCTGCGCGACGATCGCGCCGCGCCCGTGTCGCGATCCGGGCAGCCGGTGCGCCTCGGTGTGCACGATCGGCCAGCGAGAGAGAATCCCGATGCAGATCGCGGCCCATGCCCCCCAGCGGCGCGTCGTCATCGCGGCGCTGTAGGTCCAGCCCCCGAGCCGCCCAAGCTCGTGCAGCAGATCGCGGCCAGCCACGCGCAAGCTGCCGGCGTCCGCTTCCTGCACCGCGACGATGTCCGCTGCCGCGAGCGCCGCGGCGGCTTGCGCCAGCACCACGGGCGTGTCCGGATGGGGCAACACGAAGCGCCACGCGCGCGAAAGCATCTGGTGTGCGCGCTCCGTGCCCACCCCTGCTTGCAGGTTGACCGTGGCTACTGTGATCGCGTGCACATGCGTACTTTAGCATCCGATGGGCGAAGATGCGGCGTTGAGGCTAGGCTCGGCGACATGCGGGCGTGGGTGATCGCAGCGCTTTTGGTCGCGCCGGCGATGGCGGAAGGTGCGGGGCTTGCGGTGCGCTTCGACCCCGAGGTGATGCGCGTAAGCGTTCCATGGCCGGGTGATGTGGATCAGGTGCGCGCGGCCGCGCAGGCCGGCACGGTGAGCCTGCGTTGGCGGTTTAGGATCGAGCGCGTGCGCCCGTGGTGGCGGCCGAACGAGGAGCTCGGCGAAGTGGAGCTGGTGCGCACGATCGCGCCGGATCTGCTCGCCGGCGGCTGGAATGTTGAAGAAAGCCCCTCGGGGCTGGTCTGGCACTTTCGCAGATTGGACGCGGCGCTAGGCGAGGCCTTGAATCTTTCCGGGATTCCGCTGGTGGAGCGCACGCTTTTGCAGGCCGGCGCGCGCTATCGCCTGGAGGTGGAGATCGCCCGCTTTTTCGGCAAGCCGCCTTCCGGCTTCTGGGACTGGATTTGGGGCAGCGCCGACTATCGGATGCAGATCGAGTTCGAAGCGCCGTGAAGCGCTGGCCCGATCCGCTCGCGTGGGGGGCTGCGCTCGCAGGGCTGGCCGTTTTGGGGCTGGCGGCCAAGCTGGGTTTGGAGCGGCACCCGACGCCGGCGCCGTGGCTGCACGGATTGGATGGGGTGCTTGCTGCGGTGATGGGCGGGGTGCTCGTGCGCGCGGGGTTCGTGCTGTGGCGTCGCGGGGTGCGGGCTGGCGAGCGGCTGCGCATGAAGCTGTGGCTGGCCACGGTCGCGTTCATGTTCGTGCCGGTGCTTTTGGTGCAAACGGCCGCGAACGCGATCGTGGACAAGGGGCTTTCCGTGTGGTTCGACGTGCGGGTGGAGGCGCTGCTCGATGAGGCGATGGCGCTTGCCCGCGCCGTCTATACGCAGGCCGAGCAGCGCCTGCGCGCGGATCTGGAGACGCTGTCCGGCGAAAACACGTTGGCGTTGGCTGCGGCAGGGTTCGTTCCCACCGAGTCGGCGGCGGAGGCCCTGCGACGCTTCGTGCACGCGCGCGGGCTTGGGCGTGCGGAGGTGTTCGATCTTGCGGGCCGGATGCTGATCGGCATCGGGCCGCGCGGGGAGCTTGAGGTCACCACCGAGCCTTGGGGGGAAGCGGCGGCGGTGGCGTTGCGGCTGGGCACGCCCGCGACGGAGCTCAAACGCACGCCGGAGGAGGATGTCGCCGTCGGCTATGCGCCGCTTGCGCTTGCCGGACGCATCGTGGGGCTCGTGCGCATCGAGCGGGCGATTCCCGCTGCCTATGTGCACAGCGCGCGCGCAGTGGAGCAGAACTACCGCCGCTATCAGACGCTGGCGCACCAGCGCGCGGCGCTGCAGGCGCTGTTTGCCGACCTTTTGCTTGCGGTGACGCTGCTCGTGGCATTGGCGGCGATGGCGGCCAGCGCCGCGTTCGCCCGCCGGTTGAGCCGGCCGGTGGCGGAGCTTTCCGAGGCGCTGGACGCTGTGGCCGGCGGCAATTTGGAGGTGCGCATCCCGCATCCGCCCGCCGACGAGCTGGGGGCGCTTGCGCAGGCCTTCAACGCGATGGCGGCGCGGCTGCGCGAGAGCATGGCGGCGATGGCCCGCATCCAACGCGAGCTCGCCGATGCGCTGGCAAGCTCCCGCCAGCGCCAACAGGTGCTGGAAACGCTGCTCGCAAGTCTGCACGCCGGCGTGCTGCTCGTGGACGACGCAGGCACGATCCGATTGATCAACGCGGCGTGGCGGAGGCTGCTTGGCGTGGACGAAGGCTGGCGGCCGGGCGTGCGCCTTGAGGGCCGCTTAGGCTCCCGTCTTGCCTCTTTGGGCGCGTTCGTGCAGCGGGCGCAGCAGGCGCAAGGCCCTTTGCACGACGAAATCGAAATCGAGGTCGGGGGCGAGCGGCGAAGGCTTGCGGTGGCGGCAAGCCGCATCACGACCGGAGCCGGAGAGGGATTTGCCGGCGTTTTGCTCGTCGTGGAGGACATCACGGAGATCGTGCGCAGCGAGCAGTTGCGCGCGTGGGCGGAGGTGGCAAGGAGGCTGGCCCACGAGATCAAGAATCCGTTGACGCCGATTCGATTGGCCGCCGAGCGGCTGATCCGCCGCATCCGGCCAAAGCTGAGCGAGGATCTCGAGGTGTTTGACGCGAGCACGCGCGCGATCATCGATCAAGTGGATCGCCTGCTTCGGCTGGTCAACGAGTTTTCGCTGTTTGCCCGCCTGCCGAGGCCTCGGATGCGGCGCGTAGACGCGGTGGAGGTGACGCGCGAGCTTGCGGCGCTCTATGCCGCCACGAATCGTGTGCGCTTCCTGCTGCCGGAGGGGCCGATGCCGGCCACGCTTGATCCCGACCAGATCAAGCAGCTTTTGATCAATCTCATCGAAAATGCGCTTGCTGCGGTCGGCGACAAAGGCGAGGTACGCGTGGGGCTGGAGGCGCGCCCCGAGGCGTGGGTGTGGTTCGTGGAGGACGACGGGCCGGGCGTGTCCCCCGAAATCCAGGACAAGATCTTTGCGCCGTACTTTTCCACGCGCGAACAGGGCACGGGGCTGGGGCTTGCGATCGCGCGCCGCATCGCCGAGGAGCACGGCGGCAAGCTCGTGCTTGCCCATGCCGCGCAACCCACCCGCTTTGAGTTGCACCTGCCCAAAGAGGCGTCAGCATGAGCGTGATGGGTGCGCACGTTCTCGTCGTCGACGATGAAGCGCCGATCCGCGAAGCGTTAAGCGCGCTGCTTGAAGACGAAGGCTTTCTGGTGAGCACCGTGGGAAGCGGGGAGGAGGCGGTGGCGTGGCTGCAACGGCATGCGGCCGATTGCGTGCTGTTGGACATTTGGCTTCCCGGCATCGACGGCGTGGAGACGCTCGCCCGCATCCGCGAGCTCGACCCGGACCTGCCCGTGATCATGATGAGCGGACATGCGACGATCGATGCGGCCGTCGAGGCCACGCGCAAAGGGGCGTTCGATTTCCTGGAAAAGCCGCTGTCTTCGGATCGGTTGCTGGTGCAGCTGCGCAATGCGATCGAGCAGCGGCGGCTGCGTTTGGACAAGCAGGCGCGCGCCGGAAACGCGGAACTTTCCTGGGTGGGGACATCCGAGGCTTCGCAGGCGCTCGCGCGGGCGCTTGCGGCCGCCGCGCGCAGCGACGGAGGCGTGTTGTTCGTCGGCGAGCGCGGCAGCGGCAAGCGCTATGCGGCGCGCGTCGTGCACGCGCACTCGCGCCGCCGCGAGGGGCCGTGGGTGGAGGTATTCGTGCCCGAGGACGAGGCCGAGGCCGAACGCGTGCTGTTTGGCGATCGCAAAAGCGAGGAACGCGGGGCGTTGGCGCGCGCGCATCAGGGGGCGATTTGGATTGAGGGGGTGGCGCGCCTTGCGCCACGCCTGCAGGAAAAGCTGGCCTGTGCGGTACGGGCGCGACGCGTGGAAGGATTTGGGGGCTTGCGGACGCTGCCGTGCGATGTGCGCGTGTTCGCAGGAAGGCTTCCCGACGATCCGCCGCCGGCGCCGCCAGTGCGCGCGCTGCTTGCGACGACGATCGAGGTGCCGCCGCTGCGCGACCGGCGCGAGGATATTCCTGCGCTTGCGGCATTTTTCGCCGACGAGATCGCGCGCGAGCTGGGCTGCGCGCCCGTGTCGTTCACCGAAGAGGCGATGCGCGCGTTGATCGAGTACGCGTGGCCCGGCAATGTGCGCGAGCTGCGCAATGTCGTCGAGCACTGCACGCTGCTGTATCCGGGTGAAACGCTCAGCGCAGAAAAGCTTCCCATTTCGCCCACGCAAGGGATTCCGTTCGCGGAAGGGTTGCAGTTCCGTGAGGCGCGCGCGCGCTTCGAGCGGGCGTTTTTGCTCTACCACCTCGAGCGCGCCGGCTGGAACATCTCGCGCGCGGCGCGCGAGGCGGGCATCGAGCGCAGCCAATTGCACCGCAAGATGCAGCAGCTTGGCATCACGCCGCCGAAGGAGCGAGCATGAAGGTGCTGGTATTGGGCGCAGGCGAAGTGGGCTACCACATCGCGCTCAGGCTTTCGCGCGAAGGCAACGCGGTCACGGTCGTGGACAAGGATCCGGCGAGGCTCAAGCTCGTGGCCGATGCGATGGATGTCGCCACGATCGAGGGCAAGGCGTCGCTTCCGAGCGTCTTGGAGCGGGCGGGTGCGGCCGACGCCGAGCTTTTGATCGCGGCGACGACGAACGACGAGGTGAACATGCTCGCCTGCCAGGTGGCGCATTCGTTGTTCCGCGTGCCGATGAAGATCGCGCGCATCCGCGAGCTTGAGTATCTGAACGAGCGTTTGATCGGGCGCGACGATCTGCCGATCGATCGCGTGATCTCGCCGGAAAGCGAGGCGGCGCAGGCGATCGTGCGGCGCGTGCAGATGTCGGCCGCAGCCGACGTGCAGTCGTTCGCCGAAGGGCGCGTGATCGTGGTCGGCGTGCCGGTGACGCCGAAAAGCCCGCTGGCGGGTGCGGTGCTCACTGAAATCGAAGAGGTGTTCGGAGATGTGTCCGCCTATGTGGTCGCGCACGAACACAACCGAAAGTGGCATGTGCCGCGCGGGGATGAGGTGCTCCTTGCCGGAGACAGCGTCTACCTTTCGGTGGCGGCCAAGGACGCCGATCGCTTGATGGGGCGCCTTGCGCGCCAGTCGGGCGCGCAAGGCCGCCGGCGGGTGTTCATGGTCGGCGGCGGGCGGATCGGCTTTGAGACGGCCAAGCGCCTTCTGGCGTTGGGGCATGCGGTCAAGATCGTCGAAAACGATCGCAGTCGTGCGCTGTGGCTGGACGAACAGCTGGAAGGGGCGGTGATCATCCACGGCGATGCGATCAACCGGCAGCTTTTGGAAGAGGAATCAATCGCCGAATCCACCGACTTCATCGCGACGACGAACAACGACGAGGTAAACATCCTCGCAAGCCTCATCGCCAAGCGCTTTGAAGTGCCGCATGTGGTGACGGTGATCAACCGCACGCTCTACAACCAGATGGCGCGCGACATCGGGCTGGATGTCACGATCTGCCCGAGGCTGACGACGGTGGCCTCGATCCTGCGGCACGTGCGGCGCGGGCGCGTGCGGGGGGTGGCTCCGATTGGCGATGGCAGCATCGAGGTGATCGAGGCGGAGGCGCTGGAGACTTCGGCCATCGTCGGCAAGCCGCTGAGAGCGGTGGATTTGCCCGAGGGTGTGGTGATCGCGGCGGTCGTGCGCGGGGATCAGGTGATCATTCCCGATGGCTCGACGGTGATCGAGCCGCACGATGATGTCGTGGCGGTCGCCGAAAGCGAGCGCGTGGCGAAGCTTGAGAAGATGTTCGAAGTGGCGCTTGAGTTCTTCTGATGCACCCGCGCGCGGTCGTTTGGCTTCTAGGCTCGCTGCTCCTTTTGTATGCGGCGGCGATGCTGGTGCCGGATGTGGTGGCGTTCGTGGCGCACGACGGCACCGAGGGGGTGTTTACGCTTTCGGCGGCGCTTTGCGCCGGCATCGGATGGCTGCTTCGCCGGCTGGGGGAGCGGCCGCCTGCGGCGCTCACGCCGCGCGATGGTTTCCTGATCGTCGCCGGCGCGTGGCTGGTGCTCACGCTGATGGGAGCTTTGCCGTTCTGGCTTGCGCGGCTTGCAGGGCCGCTCGATGCGTGGTTTGAGTCGGCGTCAGGACTGACGACGACCGGCGCGACGGTGTTGGTCGGGCTTGATCACATGCCGCCTGCGATCCTGTTCTGGCGCTCGCTGCAGGAGTGGCTGGGGGGCATGGGCGTCGTGATTCTGGCTGTGGCGATCATGCCGATGCTGGGCGTGGGCGGGATGCAGCTTTTTCGCGCCGAGGCGCCCGGGCCGGTCAAGGACAAGCTGGCTGCGCGCGTCACCGAAACCGCGCGCGTGCTTTGGGAGCTGTATCTGGGGCTGACGGTTGCGTGTGCGCTTTTGTATGGGTGGTTTGGGATGGATGGGTTCGATGCGATCAACCACGCGATGACGACGGTGGCGATCGGCGGATTCTCCACGCACGACGCAAGCTTCGCCTACTTTCACTCCACGGCGCTTGAGATCGTGGCGATCGTGTTCATGTTCGTGGCGGGCATCAACTTCACGCTGCACTTCGCGGCGCTGCGGATGAGAACCTTGCGCGTGTATGCGCAAGACGACGAGTTCCGCGCCTATGTGTTCTGGCTTGTGTTCGCGATTGCGCAGCTTGCGGTGGTGGTTTACATCCTCGGCGACGGCGACGATCCGATCGCGCTCGTGTTCAACGCAGTTTCGATTGCGACGACGACGGGCTTCGCGACTTCCGACTACGAGCTGTGGCCGCAGGCGGCGGTGGTCGTGATGATGGCCTCGATGTATGTCGGCGCATGCGCCGGATCCACCGGCGGCGGCATGAAGGTCGCGCGCTTTTTGCTTTTGTTGCGCCAGGGCGTGCGCGAGATCAAGCGGCTCATCCATCCGCACGGCGTCGTTTCGGTGAAGATCGGCGGCCGGCCGGTGGACTACGAGGTGCGCAGCGCCGTGTGGGGCTTCTTTTCGCTTTATGTCGCAAGCGCGATCGCGATCACCGCGATCCTGGCGGCCACGGGGCTTGATCTCGTCACCGCGGCCAGCGCGGCCTCCGCGTGCCTGACGAACACCGGCCCAGGCTTCGGGCTGGTGGGCCCGACGGACAACTACGCCGCGCTTCCCGATCTCGCCAAAGGCGTGCTCATCTTTGCGATGATTCTTGGGCGGCTTGAGCTGTACACCTTTTTCGTCTTGATCTCGCCTGCGTTCTGGCGCGAGTAGCCCCCGTTGCAGCTTTGGGCCGCTGCGCTATCCTTCCCCTGCACGGAGAGGTTCCGGAGCGGTCATAACGGCGCCGACTCGAAATCGGTCGGGGGCCCAAAAGGCCCCACGTGGGTTCGAATCCCACCCTCTCCGCCAGTTTCGTGGAGAGATGACCGAGCGGTCGAAGGTGCGCGCCTGGAAAGCGCGTGTGCCCCGACAAGGGGCACCGAGGGTTCGAATCCCTCTCTCTCCGCCAGTTTTCGCCGGCTGCCGGCCGGCCCGTGCCCCGCACGGCGTCCGCCCGTGAACCCCGTCAGGCCCGGAAGGGAGCAGCGGCAGCGGGATCGGACGCGCGCTGCGGATCCGCGCGGGTCGGCCGGCTTTTTTACACGGGGGCGATCGCGCGGGCGCGGCGCGCGAGCATCGAGGCCGTGAGCACGCACCAGAACGCGAACA